>JAAYBR010000112.1 GCA_012730045.1 Candidatus Hydrogenedentota bacterium
ATCCCGTTCGCTCCCCACGCTTTCGAGCCTCAGCGTCAGTTTCGTGCCAGAAGACCGCTTTCGCCACTGGTGTTCCTCAGGATATCTGAGCATTTCACCGCTACACCCTGAATTCCATCTTCCTCTCACGAACTCAAGACGGGCAGTATCCGAAGCAAGTCCGAGGTTAAGCCCCGGATTTCCACTTCAGACTGACCCGTCCGCCTGCGCTCCCTTTACGCCCAGTAATTCCGAACAACGCTCGGGACCTCCGTATTACCGCGGCTGCTGGCACGGAGTTAGCCGTCCCTTATTCCTAAGGTACCGTCAGGCCGGGGACATTTCCTCCCCCGGCTGTTCTTCCCTCAGAAAAGAGCTTTACGACCCGAAGGCCTTCATCACTCACGCGGCATGGCTGGATCAGGCTTTCGCCCATTGTCCAATATTCCCTACTGCTGCCACCCGTAGGTGTCTGGACCGTGTCTCAGTTCCAGTGTGGCCGATCAACCTCTCAGCTCGGCTACCCATCGAAGCCTTGGTGGGCTGTTATCCCGCCAACTAGCTAATGGGGGGCGGACTCATCTCCTGGTGGCGCCGTGAAGCGCCTTTTTTTGCCGGGCATGGACCCAGCAACCACATGCGGTATTAGCGACCGTTTCCAGCCGTTATCCCCCGCCAGGAGGCAGATTATCCACCTGTTACTCACCCGTTCGCCGCTAACGCCTCTCCGAAAAGAGACGCCCGCTCGACTTGCATGTATGAAGCCTGCCGCCAGCGTTCGTTCTGAGCCAGGATCAAACTCTCCAAATAAACCTTGACGGCTCCGGGTTGCCCCGGCGCCGGACTGGTTGGATTGTCTGATTCCTATGTTCGAATCACTCGAAAAGGAATCGTCTTGGGGATGGCCTGCGGCCAAGGCCGCCTGCCATCCTGCACAAGCTACGATCTCATCTCTCGTACATCGTATTCAATTTTCAAAGAGCGCCAGCCCCTTGCGGGACCCGGACCGTTTGCTCAACGGGTCGTACAGCATACCACCCGTGAGCGGCCCATGTCAACCTTCCGTCCACCTTTTTTTGGAGGCGGCCGGACGCCGGGTTGCCCCGTCGGCTGACCGGCTATCCCCGGTCCGAAAACCGGAATAGCCATCATACTGATTAAACTGTCTCGTTGTCAACTTTCTTTCCCCCCCGCGCAACCGCGCCGTAGGGCACCGGTGTGGGGAGGGCCGCTTGCCGCTCTCGGTCAAGCGGATAACAACTTTACCACGCCCGCGGGGCCGATGTCAACCTTTTCGTCCGCGCCCTTTCGGGCCGCCGGACCGGCTCGCAACAACCACCGTCGAACGGAGGCGAAGTATGCCAAATGGCGGGGGCCAATGTCAAGCATTGCGCGGGGTATTTTTTCGGGGCCCTTTTTCGCCCCCCGCCGGCGGGGCGCTCCGGCCCGCCGCGCAGGATCCGTTGTGTGATGTGTCACAAGCAGTATAAGTGGTAAAACCGCAACACGTGGGGAGACGCGGGCCCGCGCGCTCACATGCCGTAGGAGCGCAGCTTGTACACGAGGCTGCGGCGGCTGATGCCCAGCAGCTCGGCGGCCCGCGTCTTGTTGCCGCCGGTCTTCTCCAGCGCCTCCAGAATGGCCCGCCTGCGGATGGCCTCCATGTCGCCGACGAGCACGCCGCCCGGGGCGGGGTCCGCGTCCGCGCGCGGCCGCGCCACGGCCGGCGGCAGGTCGCCCGGCAGGATCACCGCGCCCGTGGAGAGGATGGCCGCGCGCTCGAGGGCGTTGCGCAGCTCGCGCGCGTTTCCCGGCCAGTCGTGCGCGGCCACGAGCCGCCCGGCGGCGGGCGACAGGCGCCGGTGGCTCCCGCGCAGGAAGTGCGCGGCGAGGGGGAGGATGTCGTCGCGGCGCTCGCGCAGGGGCGCGATGCGCACGGGGAACGCGCTGACGCGGTAGTAGAGGTCCCCGCGGAAGCGCCCCGCGGCGGCGTCGGCCTCGAGGTCACGGTTGGTGGCGGCGACGATGCGCGCGTCGCTGCGCAGCTCCTCCGCGCCGCCGACGCGGCGGAACGCGCCGGACTCCAGGGCGCGCAGGAGTTTCGGCTGCACCTCCGGGGGCAGCTCGCCGATCTCGTCGAGGAAGAGGGTGCCGCCGTGGGCGGCCTCGAGGCATCCGGCGCGCCGCGCGTCGGCGCCGGTGAAGGCGCCCCGCTCGTGGCCGAAGAGGTGGCTCTCGAAGAGCGCCGGGGGCACGGCGCCGCAGTTGACGGCGATCCACGGCCCCTCCGGGCGGGCGCCCCACGCATGCAGGAGCCGCGCGAGCACCTCCTTGCCCGTGCCGCTCTCGCCGAGGAGCAGCACCGTGATGTCCGCGGGCGCGGCGCGGCGCACGGCGCGCAGGGTCTCGCGCATGGCCGCGCTCTCGGCGACGACGCCGGGGGGCGGCGCGCCCTCCGCGTCCGCGCCGGGCACGCCCAGCACGTCCTCCACCGCCGTGAGCAGCTCGTCGAGGTCCACGGGTTTCTCCACATAGTCGAGGGCGCCGCCCTTGACGGCGGCGACGGCGTCGCGCAGGTCCATGTAGGCGGTGAGGAAGATGACGCGCGGCGGCCGCGCGGCC
Source organism: Candidatus Hydrogenedentota bacterium (assembly GCA_012730045.1). NCBI lineage: Bacteria > Pseudomonadati > Candidatus Hydrogenedentota > Candidatus Hydrogenedentota bacterium. The sequence goes on from JAAYBR010000112.1 coordinate 2,602, forward strand.
TGCTGGAGCCGCGCCAGCACCTCCAGTCCGTTGAGTCCGGGCAGGCGCATGTCGAGGAGCATGAGGCCGCACGCCGCGCCGCGCGCGAGGGCCTCCTCCCCCGTGGCGCACTCCACCACGGCCCAGCCGGCGGCCTCCAGCGCGTTCCGCAGCAGGATGCGCTGCGCCGGATCGTCGTCCACCACCGCGACGGAGGCTCTGGCGCGCGCGTCATCCATCCGCCACCGCCTCCAGGTTTTCCAGCGACACCACGGTGCCCCGGTCCGGCGCGGGGGCGATGTCCAGCCGCCAGCCGTGGGCGGCGGCGGTCTCGCGCACGAGCGCAAGGCCCAGCCCGCACCCGCCGGGGAAGCGGCTGAAGTACGGCGTGCCCACGCGCGGCAGGTCCTCCGGCGCGATGCCGCAGCCCGTGTCGCGCACGCGCAGCGCGGCGCGGCCGCCCGACGCCGACGCCTCCACCCGCAGCGCGCCGCCGTCCGGCATGGCGCGCAGCGCGTTGATCAGCAGGTTCATCAGCGCGCGCCGCAGCAGCTCCGGGTCCGCGCGCACGCGCAGCTCCGCCGGGACGTCCGTCTCCAGCGACACGCCCTGCGCCGCCGCCTCGTCGCGCAGCAGCGCCGCCAGCCCGCCCGCGATCCCGGCAAGGTCCACCGGCTCCGGCGCGGGCGGCTGCGGCCGCGCGAAAAGCAGGAACCCGTTCACCCGGCCGACGATGCGGTCGGTCTCGTCCACAATGGTGCGGGCGCGCGCGCGCGTCTCACCGGTTGCGCCGGGCGCTTCGCCCAGGGCCTGCGCCATCCCGCGCACCACGGCCAGCGGGTTCTTCGTCTCATGGGCCAGCCCCGCGCCCAGCTGGGCCAGGCGCTCCTGGTGCTCCGCCCGCGCCTCCGCCAGCGCCAGCCGCCCCCGCAGACCGCGCTGCCGTTGCACCGCGCCCCGCAGCGCGATCGCCAGCCAGCACGCCAGCAGCACCCCCGCGCCAAGCAGGCCGGCCCGCGCGCGCACCCCGGCCAGGGCCGCGCGCGCCTCCGCCGTGTCCAGGCACAGCACCAGCCGGTACGGCCCCGGCGGCAGGGGTTCCCACCCCGGACCGCCGCCCTGGCCGCCCCCGGGACCGCGGCCCCGGCCGTGCATCCCGCGCCCGGGCGCGGGGCCGTTAAGGGGGTGCACGCCCAGCTTGGAAAGCATGCGCGCGCACCGATACCCCTCCGGCGCGAAGGGGGACACCCCCGCGCCGTCGCACGCGCCGCCGTCAAACAGCACGGCGCCGTCCGCCGTCTCCAGGCGCAGCGCGGACACCTGCGGGGAGTCCGCCATGCCGCCCAGGGCCTCCGCCAGCGCGTCGGGCAGGTAGCGCCCGCCCCGCGCCTGCGCGTGGGCGATGTGCTCCGCCACGTCCAGCAGCAGCTCCCGCCGCGCGGCCTGCTCGCGCTCCAGCGCGCGCTTCCCGGCGGAATGGCCCGCCAGCCCGCACCCCGCCGCCAGCAGCACCGCCGTTAATAGAAGGAACACCCCCCTCGCCGGGGGGGGTGTTCGCGGTTCCGTCGTTGTGTGCGGGTGCTGGTGCATCCTGTGTTCCCGCGGGCTCAGCGCGCCCGGCCGCGGCGCGCGCCCCGGTCCGGGCCCGCATCGCCCGTGGACCAGCGGATCCGGGTGCTGCCGCCCACGGACACGTTCCGCAGGCTGCGGCCCTGCGGGCAGGCCGCGGGCGCGCTGTCGCACACCCCGTCCCCGTCCGCATCCGTGAAGTTGTCACACTTCCCGTCCTGGTCCGCGTCCGCAAAGTTCGGGCACACGCCCCGGCCCTGGCCCCGGCCGCCGGTCATCGCGCGGCCCCGGCCCTGGCCCCGGCCCTGCGGGCAGGCCGCGGGCGCGCTGTCGCACACCCCGTCGCCGTCCGCATCCGTGAAATTGTCACACTTCCCGTCCTGGTCCGCGTCCGCGAAGTTCGGGCACACGCCCCGGCCCTGGCCGCGCCCGCCGGTCATCGCGCAGCCCCGGCCCTGACCGCGACCCTGCGGGCAGTTCGCCGGGGCACTGTCGCACACCCCGTCGCCGTCCGCGTCCACAAAGTTGTCGCACTTCCCGTCGTTGTCCGCGTCCGCAAAGTTCGGGCACACGCCCCGGCCCCGGCCCTGGCCGCGGCCCTGTGGGCAGTTCGCGGGGGCGCTGTCGCACACACCGTCGCCGTCCGCATCCACAAAGTTGTCACACACGCCGTCTTTGTCGGCGTCCGCGAAGTTCGCGCACACGCCCCGGCCCTGGCCACGCCCGCCGGTCATCCCGCGGCCCCGGCCCTGGCCCCCGGCCCCCCTCGCGGGGGTGTTGTCGCACACCCCGTCCCCGTCCGCGTCCGTGAATGCGGGCCGCGCGGGGGCGGCGTTGGTGTTCGGCCCCTGCGCAAAGGCCGCCGCGCCCAGCACGAGCGCCGCCAGCATAACCATCATCATCATCCGGTTCGTCTTCATGGCTTCGGTCTCCCTGCGGCCTTCGCCGCGGTTGTTCTTTCAGGTTCCATCAGGGAGGGGAACAAGAACCGTGCCAGTATTTCCCTTTGTTTTGCCGGGGTTCCCCCCTGCAATTTGGGGCATTTCACGCAAAACCCTGCAAAGAATGCAGTGCAACCCAGAGCGCCGCCCCGGGAGCGCCGCTTCGCCCGTCATGGCGAGCCCCTGACCGCCGTGGGCGGGAATTCTGTCCATGAAGCCATGGATACGGGTGTCCTTTCCCTCTTCACCCCGGAGGGGTGAGGGCCATTAGCCGGTGGTTGAGCGAAGCGATACC
>JAAYBR010000113.1 GCA_012730045.1 Candidatus Hydrogenedentota bacterium
CGCGCCTGCTCTCGCATCTGGAGACGGCGCAGGCGTGGATCCGCGCGCTGCGGCGCGCGCGCCTGCCCCTCGCGTACACCCAGGGCTTCCACGCGCACCCCCGCGTCACCTTCTCCACCGCCGCGCCGCTCGGCGAGGAGAGCCGCGGCGGCGACTTCATGGACGTGATCCTCGCGGAGCGGGTGGACCCGGAGACCGCGCGCGGCGCCCTCGCGGCGGCGCTGCCGCCCGACTTCTCCGTGGCGGACGCGTGCGATGTCCCGCTCAAGGCACCGTCGCTCATGGCCGCCGTGGCGGGGTTTGACTATGAGCTGCACACCCGGGCGGACGCGGCGGCGCTGGCCGCGCTGGCCGCGCTGGCCGGAGAACTGATGGCCCGCGACACGCTGCCGCTGAACCGCAAGGTGAAGCGCAGGTCCGCCCCCGGCGGCCGCGCCGAGGCCGAACTGGACATCCGGCCCATGCTCCACGCCTTGGACGTCGCGGCGGGGGAAGATGGCACGGCAGTGGTCCGTTTCTCCACCCGCCTCCACGCGGGCCGCCTCGCCAAGCCCAAAGAAATTCTCCAGCTCCTCGGACTGGACCCCGCCTCCGTGCGCATCGTCAAGACCGCCACCCTCCTCGCCGAGGGGGATGCGCCGGAAGCCGGAGCCGACTGACGGAAAGAAGCTTCCGTGGCGCCGCCGTCCCGGCGGCCTTGTCTTTGGAACAGCTCGGAACAAACGGCCCTTTTGGGCGGGTATTTGCGCAGAAATACGTAGACCTCTATGATTCCCCCCATGATCCAGCGATGGACAGAGAAGGCAACCCGCCTGGCAGCGGCTTTCGTTATCGGTCTTATTGCGCTGCTGATTGTCGGCGCGGTGTACGCCCTGACGGCCTACACGCTCTATGCGCTGTTTGACCCCAACACCAACAACCCGGACGGCAGTCCCGTGTTCGCGGTGCTGCTGACCTTCTCGCTGTTCCTCCTCATTGGGGGGGTGGTCGGCACGGTGTTCTTCACCAATGCCTGGGGAAAGCCCGGACTTGCCGAGAAGGTCATGCTCAGCCCTGGCCTGATTGCCGTGTTTTTCATGCAGTGTGTCAACGGTTGGGAAGCCGTGGTGCTTGGAGAAACCCTCGAAGACTTCGCCGGCTCCGTTCTGGTCTTCCTCCTGCCGTCCCTGCTGGGGGTGTTTCTTGCCCCGTGGTTGGGAAAACGGTGGATGCGCGCTCCGCAGGACAATCTACCTGCCGAGGAGACCGCAGAGCGGGTCGAAGACAGCGCGAACTGACCGTCCGGTCTCCGGTTTGCCTTCCTACTCCGCGCAGAGGGCGAGGATTTCGTCTATCTCCTTGCGGCCGAGGTCGGCGTGTTCGCCGATTTTCTGGCCGCGGGCCTCGATGCGCTGGCCGGCGCGCTCAATCCCCTCGCGGATGCCGTATTCGGCGAGGCGGGTCTTGACGCCGAGGCTGCGGAAGAAGTCCTCGGTCCGGGCGATGGCCGCCTCGATGCGCGCATCCTCCGCGCCCTCCGTGATGTTCCAGACACGCGCGGCGTACTGGAGCAGCTTCTCCGCCTTGCGCGCGCGCTGGTGGCGGAGGGTGGCGGGGAAGACCACGGCGAGGGTCTGGCCGTGGTCGAGGCCGTAGAGGGCGGTCAGCTCGTGGCCGATCATGTGGGTCGCCCAGTCCTGCGCGACGCCGCAGGCGATGATCCCGTTCAGGGCCTGGGTGGCCGCCCACATGATGTTCGCCCGCGTGTCGTAGTCCGCCGGGCCGGGCACGGCCTTAGGGCCCTGCTCGACGAGGATGGACAGGATCGCCTCGGCCTGCCGGTCCTGGAGCGGGCCGCCCATGTCGCCGGTCATGTACTGCTCCAGCACATGGGCGAAGGCGTCCACGATCCCGTTGGCCACCTGCCGCTGGGGGAGCGAGGCCGTGGTCTCGGGGTCCAGCACGGCGAACTTCGGGTAGACGCGGGGGGAGAAGAACGCGAGCTTCTCGTTGGTCGCGTCGCGCGAGACCACGGCGAAGCCGTTGGTCTCCGAGCCCGTGGCGGGCAGGGTGAGCACGCAGCCGACGGGCAGGGCGGATTTCACCTCCGCGCCCTTCGACAAGATGTCCCACGGGTCGTCCCCCGCGAAGGGCACGGCGGCGGCGATGAACTTGGTGCCGTCAAGCACGGAGCCGCCGCCGACGGACAGGAGGAACGTGGCACCCTGTTCCCGCGCGAGGGCGACAGCCTTCATGCAGGTCTCATAGCGGGGGTTTGGCTCGATGCCGCCGAACTCCACGACCCGGCGGCCCGCGAGGGCGGCGGTCACCTGGTCATACACGCCGTTGGCGCGGATGGACCCGCCGCCATAGGTCATGAGGACCACTGCGTCCTCCGGGATCAGGCCCGGCAGCTCCGCGATGGAGCCCTTTCCAAAAACCACCTCGGTCGGGTTGTGGTACCGGAAATTCCGCATGGGGTGTCCTTTCGTTTTCTGGAGTCCGGGGGATTATAGGGCAGTGCGGCACTGCGATGCCGCGCCTGTGTAACACGCCACCGGCCCCGGGGCTTCCCGCTTCCCCCAACAGCGTCCCTGATCACCGGACAAGACATCGCGTGAACCAAAGCCGGGGCGGGCACGAGATCGCCGCAGTCGCTGCGCTCCTTCGCGATGACGCTTCTTTCCGGGTCGTTGCGAGCCCCAGACCGCCGTGGGCGGGAATTCTGTCCATGAAGCCATGGATACGGGTGTCCTTTCCCTCTTCACCCCGGAGGGGTGAGGGCCATTAGCCGGTGGTTGAGCGAAGCGATACCACCGGGAACCCGTGCCCCCTCTTCCTTTCTGGCACCCCG
>JAAYBR010000114.1 GCA_012730045.1 Candidatus Hydrogenedentota bacterium
CCGCCGCCCGCCGCCGTGAGCCAGCGCGGCAGGCCGCGCCCCGCCCCGGGGTCAAAGGAGGCGTAGCCCTCGCCGCCGTAAAGCCACTGGGTCACGTTCCAGATGAACTCGCCCCCCCACCGGGACAGGGAGAACCACGCCAGCGCCAGCATGACCAGGCACATCAGCGCGATGGAGAGGTAGAAAAGGCCCATGTTGTCCTGCCGGTGGGCCATGCTGGTCAGGTTGGCCGCCAGCCCGATCACCAGCACCATCACCACAATCACCGCCCACTGCACCAGGAAGGAGATCGTGCGGCTTTGGGCATAGCGCCGCGCCCAACGCACCACCAGCCGGGGATCCCCCGCCCGCAACCGGCCCGTTCCGTGCTGTTCCGTCATGGCTCTTCTCCGCGGTTGCCAAGGCCCGCGCCCCGGCGTGCCATAAGGATACCCACTTTCCCCGCCCAAGACAACACGCGGAAAAGGAAGGGGTGGACCGTCGGACAGGTCAGACCTGTCGGACCGGTCCGACCGGGGAGCGTTGTCCCCCGGACGCCATTTATTTGACTTGGGCGGCGGTAAACGGTACACTACACCGTCCAATCGCCCGACCCGGCGGAGGGTGCTTCTCTCTTTTTGGACGGATGCCCGGCGAGCATGCCCGGGATTTTTCCGTAAGCGCAGTATCAGGAACGGTGTGGGAGTGTGTGCGTTTTCAGCGGCCGCCGGGGTCACTCCCCCCAGGATGACATGAGGAACTCGTTGTGAAAAGGACGTTTCAGCCTTCAAATCTTAAACGCAAGCGGACGCATGGGTTCCGCGCCCGGATGGCCACCCCGGGCGGGCGGCGCGTCATTTCGGCGCGTCGTCGCAAGGGGCGGTACCGCCTGACGGTCTAGGGGTGCGCCCCCCCGACCCTGCGGTGTCCGGGGAGGGATTTCCCCGGTCGGCGCGCATCACGCGCCCCAAAGAATACGATTTTGTGTTCAAGAAGGGCCGGAAAAGCGTGGGCGCGCACTTCATCTGCTATCTTGCGGCGGATCCCGCACCGGAGCCCCGGCTGGGGCTGGCGGTGTCGCGCAAGGTGGGCAACGCGGTGGCCCGCAACCGGGTCAAACGCCGCATCCGGGACCTCTTCCGGCGGCGGCGCGCGGGGATGGCCGCAGGGACGCATGTCGTGGTGGTGGCGCGTCCGGGAAGCGCCGAGCTGGCTTCCGGGGCCTTCTTTGGGGAACTGGAAGGCCTGCTGCGCCGCGGGGGCGCGCTGGATGGCTAGGCTCCTGGTGGCCTGCATCCGGATCTACCAGCGGACGCTTTCGCCCCTTCTGGGCAACCACTGCCGGTTCTACCCGTCGTGTTCCCAGTATGCGGTGGAGGCCCTCCAGATCCACGGGGTGTTCCGGGGCACCGCCTACGCCGCGTGGCGGCTGCTGCGGTGCCAGCCCTTCTGCAAGGGGGGACACGACCCGGTGCCCGCGCCGCGGGCCCGGACGAAGACGGGCGGATTTTAGGGAGACAGCGATTGTTCGACGATGAGCAAGACAGGAAGATGCAGCGGAACCAGCTGCTGGCCATTGTGCTGATGGTCGCGCTGGTGCTGGTGTGGACGCAGTTTTTCATGCCGGCCCCGCCGAAGAAGCCCGCCCCGCAGACGCCTGTCACCGCCGAGATGCCGGCCGCGCCGGAAGATCCGGCGCAGACCCCCGAAACCGCCGACGCCCCGGCGGTGGACCCCGCCTCCCCCCTGTCGTGGCTGCCCCCCGCCGCCGACATGCCGGCGGACCCCGCAGCCGACGAGGTGACGCTCAAGAACGACCAGTTGGAGCTTGTCTTCACCCGCGTGGGCGCGCGGCTGAAGCGGGCCACGGTCATCCTGGGGAAAGAGGGGGAGGACTCCCGCCAGCTGGTGCCCCAGCCCAAGCCGGACACGCCCGACACCGCCGCCGAGTACCCTCTCGGACTGCGGTTTGGCGGGCAGTTCTGGGGGGACGCGGCCAACGACCGCCGATGGGACGCGGCGGTCTCGCCGGACGGCCTGGAGGCGGTCTTCACGCTGGAGGCCCCCGGCCGGGCGCGGGTGACCAAGACCTTCCGCCTCGGTGCGGAGGGGCACACGCTGGACACGCGGGTGGGGTTTGCGAACCTCGGGGCGGAGCCGCAGCTGCTCGGTCTGGACACGCGCGAGCCCGCCCTGGCCCTTCTCTGGGGGCCGGATGTGGCCTCGGGTGACCTGACCAAGGGCGCGTCCCAGCATTTCGTGTGGCGCGTGGGGGACGGCAACACCTACAAGGCGACCACGAAACTGGACGCGGCGGATCCGGTCGAGCGGATCATGTCGCCCGAGTGGGTGGCCGTCTGGAGCGCCTACTTCTGCGTGGGGCTCAAGCCGGAGTTCGCGGGCGGCCAGGGCTGGATTGAGGGGCGGGCCGGGGATTTTCTCGTGGGCGTCGGCGCGCCGCGCGAGGAGCTGGCCCCCGGCGCGGAGGCCGCCTGGGCCTACAAGGTGTACATCGGGTCCACGGCGGTGCGCGACATGGCGGCGGGGTGGCCGACCCTGCCGTCGGTGCAGCGCTTCTTCACCAGCGTGACCCTGATGGACAAGTTCGCCAAGGCCCTGCTCGTGGTCCTCAACTGGTGCCACGACCATGTCTGGGCGAACTACGGCATCGCCATCATCCTGCTGACCCTGCTCGTGCGGATCGCGGTGTTCCCGCTCACGTACAAGAGCATGCTCAGCATGAAGAGGATGCAGAAGCTCGCCCCGGAGCTGGAGCGCCTCAAGGCGGAGTGCGGCGAGGACCAGCAGGAGTTCCAGAAGCGGAGCATGGAGCTCTACAAGGAGCGCGGGGTCAACCCCCTGGGCGGCTGCCTGCCCCTGTTCCTCCAGATGCCCGTGTTTTTCGCGCTCTACCGCATGCTGTGGAGCGCCTTTGAGCTGCGGAGCGCCCCGTTCCTCTGGATCGCCGACCTGTCCGAGGCCGACCGCCTGTTCACGTTCCCGTTCACGATCCCGTTCATTTCGGTGGACAGCCTGAACCTGCTGCCCATTCTGAGCGCCGTGGCCATGTACGCCAGCCAGAAGATCATGCCCCCCTCGGGGCCGGTTCAAAACCCCCAGCAGAAACTGATGATGAACCTCATGCCGTTCATCTTCTCCGTGTTCATGTACAACCTGGCCTCCGGGCTGAACCTGTACATCCTCGTGAGCACGCTGCTGGGCATCGCCCAGAATTTTGTGATTCAGGGCGCGAATGTTTCCGTTGAACCCGTAAAAAAGCGGACCCCCAGAAAGGCGCGCCACTTCTACGACGCCGCCCAGGCCAAGAAACGCGAAATGGCCAAGGAAATCAGGCGTGAAAAGGAAGACAAGCGCTCCCGGAACCGGAAGGACAAGCCCTAGGCCGGCGGTCCGCGTTCCCCGCGCCCCCAAAGGGCGCGCATGGAGATGTGACAACCTATGAAATCGGTGGAAGCGCGCGGAAAAACCCGCGAGGAAGCCATTCAGGGCGCCCTCAGACAGTTGGGCGTCGAACTCTACGAAGTGGACAAGATCGAAATCCTGGACGAGGGGAGCCGGGGCCTCTTCGGCTTCGGCGCCCGGGACGCCCATGTCCGGCTGACCTGCCAGCACCTGCACGACACCCCCGCCCGCGCCGAGTCCGGCGGCGACCGCGGCGGCGACCGCGACCGTGACCGCGGACGAAGAGGCGGCCGGGGCCGCGACCGGGACAACCGCGGCGGCGAGCAGCCGCCGCGTGGACAGGGCGGGCAGGGTCAGGAGCGCCGCGACGGACGCCAGGGCGGCGGCCAGCAGTCCCGCGACGGCCAGTCCCGCGACGGCCAGTCCCGCGGACGCGGCGGCAATGAACAGAGCCGCGGCGGCAATGACGCCAACCGCGGCCGGGGACGCGACAACCGCGGCGGCGGCCAGCAGGGCGGCGGCCAGCAGGGCGGCGGCAATGCCCGCCCCCAGCAGCAGCGCCGGGCGGAGGCTCCCGCAGCCCCCGCGCGGGAGAACGCCCCGTCGGAGGACGTGGCGACGAAGCACACCAGCGTGCACGACGAGGCGCTTGACGCGCTGCGCCGCGCCGAGATGTTCGAGCAGGCCCTGGCCGACGGCGGCGCGGACGCGCCGGACACGGCGGCCGAGGACCGCGCCCCCCTTCCCCCGGCGCAGGCCGAGGAGCCCGTGGACCCCATCACGGACGAGCAGGGCGCGGAGGCGGCGGAGCTGCTGCGCGCGATGCTGGACAAGATGGGCCTGCCGGGCGAGGTCGCCTTTGTGCGCTCCGACGACGGCACGCCCCGCCTCGACGTCAAGTCGGAGCACACCCCCATGCTGATCGGGCGCAAGGGCCACACCCTGAACGCCCTCCAGTACCTCGTCAACCGGATGCTCACCAAGGGCGACACGGCGGAGAACACCGAGCGCCTCGTGGTGGACATTGAGGGCTATGTGGACCGGCGCCGCCAGTCGCTGGAGGACCTCGCCCGCACCATGGCCTCGCGGGCCAAGGAAAGCGGCCGCATCGTCCGCCTCAAGCCCCTCAGCCCCCAGGAGCGCCGCATCATCCACATGACCCTCCGCGGCGACGACGGCGTCACCACGGCCAGCCACGGGGACAGCCTCTACCGCGTCGTCAGCATCACCCCCGCCGGCGGCGCGGTGCCCCGGCCCGCCCGCGATCAGCGCGGCGGCGGCGGCGGCAACCGCTCCGGAAACGGCGGTTCGCGCCGCCGCAGGGGCGGCGGAGGCGGACAGCGCTCCGGCGAACGACGCCCTCAGGAGCAGGATCCGGGAACCCTGGGGGACTGACCCCATGTCCTCCGGGACCAACGACACCATCGCCGCGATCTCCACGCCCCCCGGCGAGGGCAGCGTGGGGATTGTGCGGCTGAGCGGGCCGGGCGCGGTGCGGACCGCCTCGGCCCTTTTTGTCTCCCCGCATGGACGGAGCCCCCTCACCCACCCGCGCCAGCGCGTGTTTCACGGCCACATCCACGACGCGGCGGGCCGCGTCCTGGACGAGGTGCTGCTCCACGTCATGCGCGCGCCCCGCAGCTATACCCGCGAGGACGTCGTCGAGATCAACGCCCACGGCGGCCCCGCGCCCCTGCGCGCCATCCTAGAAGAGGCCCTGCGGCGCGGCTGCCGCCTCGCCCGGCCCGGCGAGTTCACCCAGCGCGCCTTCCTTAACGGCCGCCTCGACCTCGTGCAGGCCGAGGCCGTCATTGACCGCATCCGCGCCCGCACCGACGCCGCCCTCCGCGCCGCCAACGCGGCCGCCTCCGGCGAACTCTCCGCCGAGATGCGCCGCCTGCGCGAGACCCTGGCCGACGCCCTCGCCCGCGCCGACGCCGCCGTGGATTTCCCCGACGAGGATCTGCCGGAACTGGTGGACGCCGCGTTTTTCGACCGGCTCCGCGGGGCCGCGGAGGACATGCGGCGGCTCCTCGGCACCGCCCGCGCCGGACGCCTCTACCGCGAGGGCGCCGAGGTCGCCGTCATCGGACGGCCCAATGTCGGCAAGTCCAGCCTCTTCAACGCCCTCCTGCGCGACGCCCGCGCCATCGTCTCCCCCACCCCCGGCACCACCCGCGACGTCCTCGGCGAGCAGGCCCAGTTCGGCGGCGTGCCCGTCCGCCTCGCGGACACCGCCGGCATCCGCGACGCCGACAACGACATCGAACGCCAGGGGGTGGACCTCGCCCGGCGCGCCCTCCGCTCCGCCCAGGTGATTGTGCTCGTCCTCGACGCCGCCGACGGATGGACCTTGGAGGACCGCCTCCTCGCCGACGAGACCGCCGGCACCGTCCCCGTGATTCTGGCGGCGAACAAGACCGACCTCGCCCCCGCCCCGGCGGAGGGGCACGGGGACCTGGCCCCGCCCCTCGCCGTCTCCGCCAAGACCGGCGCGGGCCTCCGCGAACTCGAGGAGGCCCTTGCCGCCGCCCTCCTCGGCGGCGCCGCCCCCCGCGAGGGCGGCCCCCAGCTCACCCGCCTCCACCAGGAAGACAGCCTCCGCCGCACCCTCGAAAACGTCGAGCGCGCCCTTCACGCCCCCGAAGGCGCCCCCGAATGCCTCGCCGCCGACCTCCGCGCCGCCCTCCAGGCCCTCGGCGAAATCACCGGCGAAACCACCCCCGAAGACCTTCTCGACCGCATCTTCTCCTCCTTCTGCATCGGGAAATAGACGGTTGGGGTGAAACACGGTCTGCAAGCGCGGGAAAGAGGGCGCGGGGAAGAGGGCGCGGCAAGCGGCGCCCCTACATGCGCGCGCCGTGGGCATACGCGAAGAGATCAGGATCACCACCCGTAGGGGCGCCGCTTGACGCGCCCTACGCGCGCATGGCCAAGGCACACGCGAAGACGCCCGTTCACTCCCGTGGGGCGCCGCTTGCCGCGCCCCACGCGCGCATGACCAAGGCACACGCGAAGACGCCCGTTCACTCCCGTAGGGGAGCCGCTTGCTGCGCCCTGATCGGTGACCTTCCAGTGCATCAACCCGCGCCTTGGCGCGGACATGAGGTCATCGGTCTCTGTCCGGCAACCACCGGTCAGGAATCGCGCCGGTCAGTGATTGGCCCGGGGGATTACAGCCGGTTTTTCCAGGAGTGGATTTCCATCTTGAGGCCGGTCCAGGCGATGCCGAGGAGGCCGCCGATGCCGGGTTTGAAGGCGGACTCGAAGACCTCCATGAGCAGGGCGAACTTGGCCGGGGAGTAGGGGAACCAGTAGGACTCCAGGCGGGGGCTCTGCCGGTCTATGAGGATGGACTTGACGTTGGAGAAGGAGTGGAGGCCGAAGTGCCCCTTGTAGCGGCCGAAGCCGCTTTCCTTGATGCCGCCGAAGGGCAGCGCGGGGCTGGCCAGGGTGGCCATGACGTTGTTGATGGACACGTTGCCAGTGACCAGGGCGCGGGCGACGCGCTCGGCGCGGACCAGGTCGCGCGACCACACGCTGGACGCCAGCCCGTAGGGCGAGTCGTTGGCCATGCGGATCACCTCGTCCTCCGTCTTGAAGGGGGTGACGGTGACCACGGGGCCGAAGGTCTCGTTCCACTGGATGGGCATGTCGTTGGTGACGTTGCTGACGATGGTGGGGGGCAGGACATGCGACCCGGGGGCGCGTTTGCCGCCGGTGACGATGACCGCGCCCATCTTGACCGAATCCTCGAGCTGCCGCTCGATCTCCTGGATCTGGAACTCGGCGGTCATGCAGCCCATCGTCAGCTCTTCCTCGTTCTCCCGTGCCTTGGGATTGTCGAGGGTGACGATGCGCTCGGCCTTCTCCTTGAGCAGCTTGAGGAAGGGCTCGTAGATCGTGTCCTGCACGAAGATGCGCTCAACGGAGGTGCAGGTCTGGCCGCAGTTGGCCATGCCGCCCCAGAGGGCGCCGTTGACCGTCCGCTCCAGGTTCACATCGTCGAAGACGATCATGGGGTCCTTGCCGCCCAGCTCCAGCTCCAGCGGGATCAGCAGGTCCGCCGCGCGGGCCATCACCTTCTTCCCCGCGCCGACGCTGCCGGTGAAGAATATCTTCGCGGGCTTCGCGTCAATGAGCAGGTTGGCCGTCTTGCGGGTGGCGTAGACCACCTGGACGGCGTCCTTCATGAACCCGCTGCCCTCGATGATCTCCTCCAGCAGGCCCTTGAGGGGCGTCTCCTTGGAGGGCTTGAGGATGACCGCGTTCCCCGCCGTGAAGGCGCAGGTGATGGGGAGGAAGGACAGGTTGAAGGGGTAGTTCCACGGGGAGATGATGAGCACGGGGCCGAGGGGCTCGTAGACCACCTTGGACTTCTTGCCGAAGAGCAGGACCGGCGTGGGGGCGCGCTGGTCCTTCAGCATGCGCACCGCGTGCTTCTCATAGTAGGTGATGAGGTCCACCGCGGGGAAGACCTCCATCGCCAGAGCGTCAAAGAGGCTCTTGCCCGTCTCCAGCGAGATTTTCCGGGCGATCTCGCGCCGGTTCGCCAGCAGGTAGGCCTTCAGCTTGCCGAGTTCCGCCACCCGCTGCGCCACGCTCATGGCGGCGATCTTCGGGTAAACGGCGCGGGCGCGCGCGTAGACCTGGTCCACCTCCTCCGGCGTGGGCTCGGGGAACGTGTAGAGCGCCTCCCCGTTCCGGGGGTTGCACACGGTGACCAGCGAATCGTTTGCCGCATCGGACATGACAGGAACTCCCTACGTGTTGCCGCCTGAAACCCGTCCAAGGCTTGCCCGGCGCCCCCGCCGCGTGACACAATACGCGGTCCGGGCGGGCCGTTCCCTCCGGCGGGGGGGCGAAACCCCGAAAACCCGGGAAAACTCTAGCAGAACCGGGCCTTCCGGTTCACGCGCGGGGCCTCCCGGGGAATACGGAGCCCGTAACTCGCTGTTGCAGAAGGGCGTAGCGAAGCATCCCCCGGCCCTTCCGGGGGCGTCCCATCCGGCGACCGGCGGAGATTCACCATGAGCGACCCAAAAGACACCCTGGAGACCGCAGCCTACGGCGGGTCCCGCGTGGAGCGGAGCAACCAGGAAGTCGCCGACCTCGCCTCCGGGGAGTACAAGTACGGCTGGTCCACCGACATCGAGGCGGACACGCTGCCGAAGGGGCTGAACGAGGATATTATCCGCGCCATCTCCGCGCGCAAGCGCGAGCCGGAATGGATGCTGGAATGGCGGCTGAAGTCCTACCGCGCATGGCTGGGCATGAGCGATCCGACCTGGGCCAAGGTGGTTTACGAGACCCCGAGCTTCCAGGAAATCAGCTACTACTCGGCGCCCAAGCAGAAGCCCCAGGCGCAGAGCCTCGACGAGGTGGACCCGAAGCTCCTGGAGACCTTCGAGAAGCTGGGCATCCCCCTGGACGAGCAGAAGCGGCTGGCGAATGTGGCCGTGGACGCCGTGTTTGACAGCGTCTCCGTCGCCACCACGCACCGCGACATCCTGGCGAAGCGGGACATCCTTTTCTGCCCCATCTCCGAGGCCGTGCGCGACCACCCCGAGCTGGTGAAGAAGTACCTAGGCTCCGTGGTGCCCGCGGGCGACAACTTCTACGCTGCCCTCAACAGCGCCGTTTTCAGCGACGGGTCCTTCGTATACATCCCGCCGGGGGTGAAGTGCCCCATGGACCTGTCCACCTACTTCCGCATCAACGCCTCCGACACGGGGCAGTTCGAGCGGACGCTGATCATCGCGGACGAGGGGGCCGAGGTGCGCTATCTGGAGGGCTGCACCGCCCCCATGCGCGACGAGAACCAGCTCCACGCCGCCGTGGTGGAGCTGGTGGCGCACAAGAACGCCACCATCCGCTACGCCACCGTGCAGAACTGGTACGCCGGCGACGAGGAGGGCAAGGGCGGCATCTACAACTTCGTGACCAAGCGCGGGAAGTGCGCGGGCGAGAACGCGCACATCTCGTGGACCCAGGTGGAGACCGGGTCGGCCATCACCTGGAAATACCCGAGCTGCCTGCTGATGGGCGACAACTCCGTGGGCGAGTTCTACTCCGTGGCCCTGACCAGGGGCCGCCAGCAGGCCGACACGGGCACAAAAATGATCCACCTCGGGAAGAACACCCGCAGCACGGTCATCTCCAAGACCATCTCCGCCGGACACAGCGACAGCTCCTACCGGGGGCTGGTCAGCGTGATGCCCAAGGCGGAGAACAGCCGAAACTACACCCAGTGCGACAGCCTGCTCATCGGGAACGCCTGCGGCGCGCACACCTTCCCGCACCTGGACGTGCGCCACCCGTCCGCGTCGGTGGAGCACGAGGCGTCCACCTCGAAGATCAGCGAGGACCAGCTCTTCTACTGCCAGTCCCGCGGCATCGGGACGGAGGACGCCATCTCGATGGTCGTGAACGGGTTCTGCAAGGAGGTCTTCGACCACCTGCCGATGGAATTCGCCGTGGAGGCGTCCCGCCTGCTCAGCGTCAGCCTTGAAGGGAGCGTCGGATAATGCTGCTGGACATCCAAAACCTGCACGCCTCGGTGGCGGGGATCGAAATCCTCAAGGGGATCACCCTGCAAGTGAACGAGGGCGAGGTGCACGCCATCATGGGGCCGAACGGCTCCGGCAAGAGCACCCTGGCCCAGGTCCTCGCGGGCCACGAGGCCTACGACGTGGACCTGGAGAAGAGCCGGGTCTCCTACCTCGGCCAGGACCTCCTGGACCTGCCCGCCGAGGAGCGCGCCCGCGCGGGCGTCTTCCTCGCGTTCCAGTATCCCGTGGAGATTCCCGGCGTGACCAACCGCTCCTTCCTCCAGGCGGCGCTCAATGAGACCCGCAAGAGCCGCGGGCTGGAAGAGCTGGACGCCATGGACGTCGCGGAACTGCTGGAGGAGAAGATGGCGCAGGTGCAGATCCCCCCCGCGTTCGCGGACCGCTTCGTCAACTCCGGCTATTCCGGCGGCGAGAAGAAGCGCAACGAGATCCTCCAGCTCGCGGTGCTGGAGCCGCGTCTGGCCATCCTCGACGAGACGGACTCGGGGCTGGACATTGACGCCCTGCGCATCGTCGCGGAGGGCGTGAACCGGCTCCGCTCGCCGCACCGCGCGTTCGTCCTCGTGACGCACTACCAGCGCCTGCTGGACTACATCACCCCGGACTTCGTGCATGTCCTCTACAAGGGGAGGATCATCAAGTCCGGCGGGCGCGAGCTGGCGCTGGAGCTGGAGGAGAAGGGGTATGACTGGGTGAAGGCCGAACACGCGCAGGCGTGACAAGGAAGACTCCCGTGGCGGAAGTGAAGGAAAAACAGGCGGCGGCGGGCAAGGCCCCCTACCTGCGCGACATGGACCGGCTGGACAACACGTCCGCGCCGGCGTGGCTGCGCGCCCTGCGCGACGGCGGCGCGGCCGCCTTCATGGAGACCCCGTTTCCCCACACCAAGCTGGAGGCCTGGCGGCAGGTGAACGTCGCCCCGGTGGTGGAGACGCCTTTCACCACCCCGGTGCATGGGGATGCCCGGGCCGCGCTTGCGGAGGGGGACATCGCCCCCTGGACACCCGATGACGACGCGACGTGGGCGGTGTTCGTGGACGGCGTGCACGCGCCCGGACTGGGCCGCGCCGGGGCGCTGCCGGAGGGCTGCTTTGCGGGCAGTCTCCGCGAGGCCGCCGCGGGCGCGTGGACCGGCGAGATCGCGGGCCGCATCGGCGGCGCGGCGGGCACGCCGGACGTCTTCAGCGCCCTGAACACGGCCTTCGCCGGGGACGGCGCCTTCCTGTATGTCCCCAACGGCGTGGAACTCGCCGCGCCCGTGCATTTCCTTTTCGTCTCGGCGCGCACCGCCCCCAACCAGGCCGCGCATCCCCGCGTGCTGGTGGTGCTGGGGGACAACGCCCGCGCGAACGTCGCCATCGAGCATGTCGCGCTGGACGGCGCGCCCGCCCGGTTCAACAACGTGGTGGAGGAGATTTTCCTCGGGCAGGGCGCGGAACTGGTCCGCCAGGAGGTGATTGAGGAGGGGGCCGAAGGACGGCGTGTCGGCCTGGCGGCGGCGGTGCTCGGCCGCGACAGCCGCCTTTACTCGCACACCGTGGCGCTTTCGGGCGCGTGGGTGCGCGGGCAGACCCGGGTGCGCCTCGCGGGCGAGGGCGCGGAGGTCCACCTGAACGGCCTCTACCTGGGCCGGGGGACGGACTTCACGAACCACGACCTGCACATCCTGCACGACGCGCCCCACTGCGCGAGCCGCATCGCCTACCGGGGCATCCTGGACGGCGCGAGCCGGGCGGTGTTTGTGGGGAAGGTGCATGTGCCGCCCCACGCCCAGCAGACGGACTCCATGCAGCTCAACAAGAACCTGCTGCTGTCGCCGGACGCGCGCGTGGACACCAAGCCGCAGCTCGAAATCTACGCGGACGATGTGAAATGCACCCACGGGGCCACCGTGGGCGGGCACCCGGACGAGGTGGTCTTCTACTTCCGCAGCCGCGGCCTGGATGAGAAGACGGCCCGCGCCATGCTAACCTATGGGTTCGCCGGCGACATGATCGGAAACATCCCCAACCACGCGGTCCGCAAGCGCGCGGACCGGCTGGTGTTGGACCTGTTCAGCCCCGCGCCGGCCAAGAGGTAACATGGCCGTGACCGTCACAGACCCGCATTCCCCCGCCCCCGCGTCGCCCTTTGACGACATGGGGCGCGTCCGCGCGGCATTCCCCATCCTGTCCCGGCAGGTGCGGGGGAAGCCGCTGGCCTATTTCGACAACGCGGCGACCACGCAGAAGCCGGAGAGCGTCATTGACGCCATGTCGCGCTTCTACCGCGAGGACAACGCGAACGTCCACCGCGGCGTCCACCACCTGAGCCAGCGCGCCACGGACCTCTACGAGGAGGCCCGCCACAAGATCAACGTCTTCCTCGGCGCGCTCGTGGGCTGCGAGACCATCTTCACCCGCGGCGCGACGGAGGCCATCAACCTCGTCGCCAACAGCTTCGGCCGCGCGACGCTCCGGCCGGGCGACGAGATTCTCGTCTCCCACATGGAGCACCACTCCAACATCGTTCCGTGGCAGATGCTCCGCGAGACGACCGGCGCGGTCCTGCGCGTGATCCCCATCAACGACGACGGCGAGCTTCTCATGGATGAGTTCGACCGGCTGCTCAACGAGAAGACCAAGATCGTCGCCGTCACGCACGTGTCCAACGCCCTCGGCACCGTGAACCCGATCCCCGAAATCTGCCGCAAGGCCCGCGAGCAGGGTGCGCGCGTGCTGGTGGACGGCGCGCAGAGCGCCCCCCACATGCCCATAGACATGCAGGCCCTCGGCGCCGACTTCTTCGTCTGCGCCGGGCACAAGATGTACGGACCCACCGGCGTCGGCGTGCTCTACGGCCGCGCCGAAGCCCTCGACCGCATGCCCCCCTGGCAGGGCGGCGGCGACATGATCCTCTCCGTCACCTTCGAGAAAACGGTCTACGGCCGCATCCCCGGCAAGTTCGAGGCGGGCACCCCGCCCATCGCCGAGGTCATCGGCCTCGGCGCGGCGGTGGACTTCCTCACCGGCCTGGGCATGGGGAACATCGCGGCCCACGAGGCCGTCCTCCTCGACCGCGCCACCCGCGCCCTGCGCGATGTGCCCGGACTGCGGATCATCGGCAACGCCCGCGAGAAGGCCGGCGTCATCTCGTTCATCATGGACTGCGCCCACCCCCACGACATCGGCCAGATCCTCGACGGCGAGGGCGTCGCCGTCCGCGCCGGGCACCACTGCGCCCAGCCCGTCATGCAGCGCTTCGGCGTCCCCGCCACGGCGCGCGCCTCCTTCGGCCTCTACAACACCCCGGAGGAGGTGGACCGCCTGGCCGCCGCCCTCCTCAAGGTGAGGGAGCTTTTCTGCTGATGAGCGACCCCCGCGCCATGTACGAGCAGGTCATCCTCGACCACAACAAGAACCCCCGCAACTTCGGGCCCATGCCGGACGCCGACACCGTGGTGGACGGCTACAACCCCCTCTGCGGCGACACCATCAAGCTCTACCTCAAGTTCGACGGCGACACCATCGCCGCCGCCAGCTTCGACGGCCAGGGCTGCGCCATCGCCAAAGCCTCCGCCTCCCTCATGACCACCGTCGTCAAGGGAAAATCCCGCGCCGAGGCCGACGCCCTCTTCACCCTCTTCCACCACATGCTCAAGTCCGCCCCCGACACCCCCCTCGACGAGGCCGCCCTCGGCAAGCTCCGCGTCTTCTCCGGCGTCCGCGAATACCCCGTCCGCGTAAAATGCGCCACCCTAGCCTGGCACACCCTCCACGCCGCCCTCGGCGGCAACGCCGAAGACGAGCCCGTCACCACGGAGTAGAAATGATACCGGTGATGCGCACGTAAAGACGGGCCTGAGACCACCGATCGCTCTCCGGTCATTGGAAGCCTGTATCCAGGGAGGACTTGCGCCACGCACCAGGAAGTGGTATGGTACCTGCACTAGATCGGTTAGCCACCAGAGGAGACAAGAGATGATGAGGTTTTGGGATTCCGGCCAAGGGGATGCAAGAGCGGCTCGTGGAACCACAGGGCCGCTCTTCCGACTCGCATTGTTCACAGCAGTCCTTCTGTTTCAAGCGCACGGAACTGCGGATACGGTAACGGACCCCATACTGACGCTGAGCATGACTGATCCGGGTGCGGTGGGCTTCTCACACGACGGAACCACGATCGTCACTGGGTCTGCTGATGTTCCAGCGGCAGTTTTTTCAGTCCAATTGTGGGACGCCAGCACCGGTGCCCACAAACGCACCTTCTTGGGACACCAGAATCGGGTGGAGTTTGTCGAATTTTCCTTGGATGACACGCAGGTGTTGAGCGCCTCGCAAGATGGGACCGCCAAGATTTGGGACGTCGCTTCGGGCACCCTCGTTAGAACATTTGCGGGCCACTCAGCAGCGGTCATTTGTGCGCGGTTCTCCCCAGACAACACCCTCGTGGCCACGGCATCCATCGATAACATCGTGAAACTGTGGGACGTGGCGACAGGTCAGGCCATACGCACATTAACCGACAGCATGAGTGTGGCAAATGCCCGAGCCTCCGTTTCCTTCTCACCAGATGGTGCCCATTTAGCCACAGCCCAGCTTGATAATACAGCAAAGATATACAATGTTCATACAGGGGTTCTTGAGAAAAGCCTGTATGGACATGTCGGCATTTTATACAGCGTATCCTTCTCACCGGACGGACAGAAACTATTAACCACATCTCGCGATAAGACTGCGCGAATCTTCGACCTATTAACTGGCGATACCCTAAGTATATTGAGAGGACACACAGGGTACATTTATGTATCAGCATATTCTCCAAATGGAAAGCAAGTTGTTACAGCATCTTCGGATGGTACGGCGCGTGTGTGGAACGCAGACACGGCAGGAGAGATTCGCCGTTATGTGAAGCACAGCGAGAGTATATACGGGGTGTCATATTCCTACGATGGGGAAAAGATCCTCACCGGATCAAGCGATGATACCGTTCTTCTATGGGGCGCACCAGATGACCCAGAAGGCAGCATTGTGTATGTAAATTCATCTTCGAATTGCGCGTCTCCTGACGGATTGTCATGGGAGACTGCATTTAGCGTGTTGCAGGATGGAATAGACTCTGCTAAATATGGATCGTCACTGTGGGTGGCAGCGGGAGTCTATGTATCATCTGGCGCGCAAGTGATAACGATGAGGGAAGGTGTGGGGATGTATGGGGGATTCATCGGTAATGAGTCTGCATTAAGTGACCGCGATTACGAAGCTAACGATACTATTATTGATGGCGAAGGGCAGCGGAGATGTATTGTCGGGGCAGATAATTCAGTTCTTGACGGTTTTTCAGTTACGCGCGGGCATGTAAGTATAGTCGGCTCGTTGGCGACAGGCGGAGGTATGTTGAATGACAATTCTTCTCCAATCATTAGAAACTGCTCATTCTCAAACAATCATGCAATCGCAATTCTAGGAAGTCTGCAAGATGGACCAAATGCAATAGGTGGCGGGATTGGACTCATCAATAGTTACCCCGTGATTACTAATTGTCAGTTTATTTCTAATTCCGTAACAGGTGCAGACGGTAAGGAGTCAGCATCTGGGGCGGCTGGCGATGGTGGGTCAGCTTACGGTGGCGGTGTTGGTGGCGGATATCCTCTAATTTCCCAGTGCTCGTTTATTGGGAATTCAGCCACAGGGGGAAAAGGAGGGAACGGCTTCCAGTACGGCGGCTGGGGAGGGAGCGCAGGTGGAGGGGGTTTATATGCTAACAATGCAGTAGTTGAACGATCTATATTTAATGATAACACCGCTCTCGGTGGAAGAGGAGGTGCAGGTGTTGGCGCATATATCGGCCGTGGTGGTCCAGGGGGTGACGGTCTAGGCGCAGCCGGATACTTTACTGGGACCGTGTCCAATAGTATCTTCTCCTATAACACGGCATCCGGTGGTAATGCAGGAAGCGGCGCAGAATATGGAGACGTTGGTGGCGATGGTCTGGGTGGCGCACTGTTTTCTGCGGAGAGCATAGATCTATTTCATTGTACCACTACTGAAAACAAGGTCATCGCTGGACAGAGCACACAGCCGGCCGCGTTGCCAAGAGGAGTGGTTGACGCGGGAGGGGTTTATGGTGCGGGCATCATCGAAAGTTGTATTCTGTGGAATGATACTCGATGGTATGCTTCGACTACATTTAAAGATGTTGATGAATTGGAAAGCGGAAGCGTACGGTATTCTTGCGTTGATGGCGTCACTAGCGGCTATGAAAGCATTTCGACAAATCCCCGGTTTGTATCAAGCACAGACCTACGTTTACAGACAACATCGCCGTGCATTGATCTTGGCATATGCACAGCCTACTCACAATATGATTATCTGGGCACCGTGCGGCCGCAAGGAGCACAATGCGATATGGGTGCTTATGAGTACTATAACGCTGTTGTAGTTCCTGATCTTTCTGCGCAGATGGAGGGTGAGGCACGCTCGCTAATCTTATTCTGCGGACTACGAGTGGGGTCTATAAGCTATGAGTATTCCGATGATGTACCGAGTGGGTGTGTTATTCGCCAGTATCCTGAAGCCGGCAGTTCAGTGGCACCATTCTCCAGCGTTCGCCTAGTTGTCTCTGATTCATTAGATGGCGTCGTGTATGTTGATTCGGAATGTGTGGCAACCTTACATAACGGTCGCTCATGGAATACCGCGTATGCTACTATACAAGAGGGGATTGATGCTGCCCGCGCGCATAGTGACTCGGAAATATGGGTTAGAAGCGGGACGTACACGTCTAATGGTGCGCCGGTAGTCAGAATGAAAGAAGGCGTGCACATCTACGGCGGATTTTCTGGAGATGAGCAGTCTCGCGATATACGAAACTGGACACAAAATAGAACTGTGCTAGATGGGCAGCATCTGGATCGTTGTGTAATTGGTGCAACTGGATGTACTCTCGATGGGTTTGTTGTAACAAGGGGATACGCTTCTGCGTCTACCTTGCCTGGCTTCGGCGGTGGAATGCTCAATCTTGGTGCTGCGCCAAAAATCTATAATTGCGTGTTTGTGGAAAATGTCGCAACAGTTGGTGGTGGGATCGCAGGCGTGGGACTGTCGGACGCAACAATTGCTAATTGTGTTTTTGTTGGGAACAGGGCAAGCTATGGTGGCGGCGTATCATGTACCAACTCATTTCCATTAATTGTAAACTGTACGTTATCTAAGAATGTGGCTGAGGGTTCCTCTGGCATTGGCGGTGGCGTGTGGAGTGATAGTGACTCTTTTCCAACGATTATGAATTGTATACTGTGGGGGAATACCGCAACTGGCGAAGGTTCTCAATTATGGAGCGAAGGACTAGTGGATTATGTAAATTATTCATGTGTAGAAGACTTGCCTGATATTGGCGGCTTTGGGAATATATCAAATGACCCCCTATTTGAGCATCCTGACAGCGATTATCGCTTAGGGTGCTCCTCCCCTTGTATTGACGCTGCTGCTTTGTTGCCGGAATTTTTTTGGGATATTTCGGGAGTACATCGTCCTATTGGAAGTGGTTATGACATGGGTGCGTACGAATATGTGCCCGACCCGTTCACACCACCAACTGGCTCCGTGAATATAAACCATGGTGCCGCATCGACCAATGTGCCGGAGGTCACTTTATCCTTGGCGTGGACCAACTGCGGTGGGTTTGGGGTGTCGCGCATGCGGTTCAGCAATGACGGTGCCACATGGTCGTCCTGGGAGCCTCTTTCTCAGTCGCGCGCGTATGTCCTGCCCTCCGGTGACGGGTACAAGACGGTGCGTGTACAGTATCTCGACAAGGTGGGGAACCGGTCTGCTGCGTTCAGCGATTTCATCCGTCTGGACACCACGCCCCCAACGGGCTCCATAGTCATTAACAACAACCGGTCCGCCACAAATAACCCGGTTGTCGCATTGAAACTCGGATGGTCCGACGGGGGTGGTTCCGGGGTGACCCGGATGCGCTTCAGTGACAATGGGGCAACGTGGACCCCTTGGAGTCCCCTGAAGGCATCACAGGCTTTCGTGGTTCCCGGTGGTGACGGGTATAAGACCATACGCGTCCAATACCGTGACGCCGCAAACAACACCTCGGCCACGTTTAGGGACTTCATCCGTTTGGATACCACACCCCCAACGGGATCCATCCTCATCAACGGTGGCGATTCCTCAACACGGGACCGCTGGGTGTCGCTGGCTCTCTCATGGGCAGACCCGGGCGGCGCAGGCGCTTCGAGAATGCGCTTCAGTATTGACGGTGCGACATGGAGCGGCTGGGAACCCTTGGCTGCCACCAAGGCGTATCAGCTTCCATCGGCACCCGGGTATTACACCGTGCGCGTCACCTATCGCGACGGTGCGGATAACATCTCGCAGCGTTTCAGTGATTACATTCGTCTCGATGTGCCTAACTAGAAACTGGGGCCCATACCCTGCTGTGTAGCGGATGGCCTTCCGCACCTCCTGCCGTTTCTTTGCATGTGTATCATCGCGAGGTTCTGCGGAGACAGTTTGTTGAGAGATGGCTTCGTTGCATCCCGCAAGGCCGCCGGGACGGCGGCGCTACGGCGGGAGGTCCTGCTTGCACGGGGACGGCCGTTGACGGCGCGATGTCTCCCCTCTACTCCCCCTCCCCCTCGGGGTCGCGCATGGTTTTGTGCTCGAGGAAGCAGCAGCCGGGGCACATGGCGAAGAGGCGGGTGCGGCAGGTTTGGCGGAAGGCGCGCATCTCGGGGTTGTTCCAGAGTTCCTGGAGGGTCTGCTCGCGGACGTTGCCGACGCGCTTGATCCAGCAGGAGTAGGCGGCGCCCTGGCGGCCGATGAACATCGTGTTCCACGCGTTGCGGCAGGTGTAGTCGGCGAGGCGGATGCCGGTGTCGTAGTAGCGGATGAGCTCGGAGACGGGCATGCGCGGCAGGCGCAGGGCGACCCCGGCGTCGCGGGCGGCGTCGCGGGTGCGGTCGAGGGCCTCGGCGAGCTGTTTGGGGTCAATGCGGGGCCAGGAGAGGTCGCCGGGGCGGAACGACGCGGGGTCGGCCTCGCCGAGGCCGGGAAGGTCGTGCATGCGGGTTTCGGTGACGAGGTTGAGGACATCGGCGCCGGCGGCGGCGGCGACGCGGGGCATCTCGTGGAGGACATGGACGCTGGCCTGCTGGAGCACCGTGGTGACGTGGATGCGCGGGCAGGCCCTGCGGGCGGCGGTCCGCGCGGCGCGCAGGGCGGCCATGCCCGCCATGGTGCGCTCAAAGGCGCCCTTCATGGACCGGATCTCGTCGTGTAGGTCGCCGGGGGCCTCAATGGAGGTGCCGACGAAGTTGAGGCCGAGGCCGCCCGTCCGGCGCGGGGCGAGGGCGGCGAGCTGCGCGGCGCGCTCCTCCGTGAGCAGGGTGGCGTTGGTGATGACATGGGTCCGGCACCGGCGCGAGGCGCTCTCCAGCAGCTCCCCGATGTCCTTGCGGAGGAGGGGCTCGCCCCCCGTGAAGGTGACGAGGCAGAAGCGGTGGCACTGGCTGATGACCCGGAGCCATTCCTCGGTCGTCAGTTCGCCGTCCTTCTGCGCGCCGGCGGGGGTGTTCTCCAGGAAGTCCAGGTACTGGCACATGCGGCAGCGCAGGTTGCACCGCCGGGTCATCTCGAAGAAGTAATGCCACGCGGGAAAGGCGCGGCCCGACGCGAAGAAGCGGCGGGGCACGGCGCTGTAAAAGCGCTGCGCGGCCTCATACAGCCGCGCCGCGCTCAGCATCTCCCGGAAATCACTGTCCGCCATCCGTCATCCTTCCGAAGGTCCGTTGCGGAAACACCCAAGCGGGGGTTCCGATTTCATGATGGGGCATTATAGCCCGGATCGTTGGGGGAGCGGCGGTTTCGGTGTCCGCGCGGGGGCGCGCATGGACGAGATGGACGGAATGGACGAGATGGACGGAATGGACAGAATGGACGATATGGACGAGATGGACGAAATGGACGGAATGGACAAGGAATGAGGCCACCTGCGTCGGATCTGTCCTCCGGGTCCATCCTGTCCATATCGTCCATTCTGTCCATTTCGTCCATTCTGTCCATATCGTCCACCCGGCCCGGCCCGGGGCGCGGGCTGCGGCCACCGTCCGCCGCCCGTCCTGCTCATTTTTCGCATTACCCCCTTACAAATGGGCGGAATTTATGTTATGCTCTTAGGGGAAGGGATTTGGCCACGGGAGGCTGTGCGGCTGTCCGCGTCCGCGCGGGCGCAGGAGAGGAACGGGCGCGTGGTCAAGGCGAGAACGGAACAGCGGGACTCGGACCGGGTGCGCGTCGCCGCGCGCGTGGAGGTGCGCCTCCACAGCGGGGTGCTGGTGGAGGGGGGGGTGGTGGACCTGAGCGAGCGCGGCATCCTGATGGCCACGGAGCGGTCGCTGCCGCTGGACAGCCGGGTGCGCGTGCTCATCTGCCCGGAGGGCGGCCACGCCCGCGACGGGGTCTGCCTGGACGGCCGGGTGGCCCGCGTGGACATACGGGGGGTGGCCATCGCCTTCGCCCCGATGGATTCGATCGAACGGAAGCGGCTGCGGCGCATCATGGACACGGACGGGGAGGCCCCCTCCGGCGGCGCCTGAGGGCCGCGCCCCACAGAAGAACGCACGCCCTTACGGAGGAACCGACGGGGATGAACAAGAGACGGGTGCTTTTCGCGTTTGCGGGACTGCTGCTTGCGGGCGGCTGCGTTTCGGACCCCTCCACAGTGCGGGAAAAGGACGGCCAGCCCTACGGCGTCACGGACGGCGTGTTCCACGGGCGCTGGTGGAGCTACTACGAGCGGGGGACCTCCTATCTGGCGGGGGGCTTCCATGAGGAGGCGGCGGCGGACTTCGAGCAGGCGCTCAAGGGGCGCTCGCGCGACACCTGGCGCGCCCGCACCTACGGCCTGCATTTTGTGGAGTACTTCCCCGCCCGCGAGCTGGGCGTCTGCTATCTGCGTCTGGGGCGGCTGGACGAGGCGGAACAGCAGCTCCAGGAAGCCCTGGCCATGGTGGACACGGAGCGCGCCCATGCCCTTCTCGACGAGGTGAAAAAGGAGAAGATCCGCACGGGGGCGCTCAAGGACGACACCGCCCCCGCCCTCGCGGCGGACATGCAGCCCGCCCGCATCGTCTCCGAGCGCGAGCTGCCCGTCGAGGTGGCCGTCGCCGACGACACCGGCGTGGCCGAGGTTCGTGTGAACGAGCAGAAGGCCTTCCAGCGCGGCAGCCAGACGGAGATCAAGGTGAAGGAGACTGTCGAGCTGGACGAGGGCACGCACGAGGTGACGGTGACGGCGGTGGACCTGGCGGGCAAGGAGACGGAGCAGAAAACGACGGTGACGGTGGACATGACGGGGCCCACGCTGGGCATCTACATCCCCGTGGAGCCGACAGTCACGGGCGACCGCACCATCCTGCTGGAGGGCGCGGCGGTGGACACGAACGGCGTGAGCCGCGTGGCCGTGGACCAGCGGGTCGTGGCCGAGTCGGCGGGCGATCCGAAGCTGGCCTTCACCGCCGAGCTGCCCCTGGCCCCCGGCGAGAACACCTTCGTGGTGGCGTCGAACGACACGGCGGGCAACGAGACCCGCTCGGCGCTTAAGGTTTTCCAGGGCGACCCCGAGTCCGTGGAGGCCAAACTGTGGCTCCGGCAGCAGCGGCAGGACCGCGGCGGGCTGGTCTTCGCCTCCGCCGACGCGCCGCAGGTGCTGCTCCAGCTCGCGCAGGAGGCCGCCCCCGCGCCAGAGGACGGCGAAATCCGCCTGAAGTCGCCCCTGTCCGACAAGCCCTACCGACACAGCCGCGCGCTCATGGTGTCCGGCGAGGTCGTGGGGCCGCAGCCCCTCAAGTCCATCTCCATCAACGGCGTGCCCGTGGAGCCCCTGGCCAACGCGCCGAAGGAGAGTTTCACGCGGCGGCTTCCGCTGGAGACGGAGAAGGAGGGGCGGTTCCAGGTGGCCATCCGCGCCGAGGACGCCACCGGGAAGGTGCTGGAGAAGTCGGTGGACGTGGAGGTGCGCCCCGTGGCGCTGAACACCGTCGAGAGCCGGATGCCCGTGGCCGTGCTGGCCTTTGCCGGGCCGGGGGTGGACGAGGGGGCGGCGTTCGCCCTCCGCGCGGAGACCGAGGCCGCCGTGACGCTAAAGGGGCGGTTCCGCTGCCTCGAGCGCGCGCAGCTCCAGCAGGTGCTCACGGAGCAGCAGCTCGCCCAGGCGCTGGCCGACCCCAATCAGGCCATCGCCCTGGGCCGCCTCACGAACGCCCAGATTTTCCTGACCGGCGAGCTGTTCCCCCGCGACGGCAAGGGGCTCGAGGTCAAGCTGCGCGTCATCAGCACGGAGACCTCGGACATCGTGTCCATCCTCGACGCGTTCATCGCCGACGCGTCGGACCCGGCGCAGGTGAAGCAGGCGGCGGCGGCGCTGTCGGCGCAGCTGGAGGCGATGTACCCGAAGCTGTCCGGCGAGGTGATGGCCGTGCGCGGCGCGGGCGCGGGCGCCGAACTGCTCTTGAACTGGACCAAGGAGGACGGCGTGCGGCAGGGCGCGTACCTGCTGCTTGTGAACGAGACGCCGGCCTGGGTGGACGAGACGACCGGCGAGGTGCTCGCGCCGCCGGAGTATGTGCCCGTGGGCCGCGCCCGGATCGAGAGTCCGGGCGACACCGGCACGCGCGCGAAGACGCTTGACCTTCAGCAGGAGGGTGCGACGATTGAAAAAGGCATGCCCGCTGTCACGATGTGACGCCCCGTTCCGGCGGCCGGGGATCGCGCTGCTGGCCGTGCTGGCCGCGGCGGCCCTCGCGCCGTGCGCCGGGGCGCAGTCCGTCAACATCACGTCCTCCCCGAACGTGGTGGGGAGCGGCGCGCGCGCCCTGGGCATGGGCGGCGCGTTTGTGGCCGTGGCCGACGACGCCACGGCGGCCTCGTGGAACCCCGGCGGGCTCACCCAGCTGGAGCGCCCCGAGTTCTCGCTGGTCTACGACTTCAAGTGGGACGGCGAGGAGTTCTCCTCGGACCGGCACCCCGAGATGGACGAGGGCCACAGCCTCAGCCTGAGCGGCCTGAACTACATGAGCGCGGTCTACCCCCTGCCCTTCGCGCCCGGGGGCCGCAACCTCGTGGTGAGCCTGAGCCTCCAGCGCAAGTTCGACTTCGACCGCCGGCTGAAGTTCCGCTACAACGGCATCGTCCCCGCCGGGGGCGCCGCGGCCCTGTTCTCCTCCCTCGTGGATTACCGGCAGGAGGGCCAGCTCTCCAGCCTCTCGCCCGCCGTCGGCTTTGAGATCACCGAGGAGCTGTCCCTGGGCCTCGTGGTCAACCTGTGGAACGAGGACATCATCCCGAACAACGAGTGGAAGTCCGTCTCGGAGCAGCGCGTCCTGAGCCGCATCCTGGGCGGCTTCGCCACCAACACCCTCTCCCGGACCATTGAGCGCCACAAGAACTTCCACGGCATCAACTACACCGCCGGCGCGCTGTACAAGCCCGACGACCGGTGGAGCTTCGGCCTGGTCTACCACACCCGCTTCACCGCCGGGGTGGACTACGAGCAGTCGCAGGAGGTGCGCGTGGGCGGCGTGCGCGGCATGCTCCGCACCGGGTCGCGCCACAAGGAGATCACCTTCCCCGACGCCGTGGGCGCGGGCGCGGCCTACCGCTTCCCCAACGACAAGCTCACGCTTTCCTTCGACGTGACGCGCCGGTCGTGGGACCAGTTCGTGATCCATGACAAGCGCAACCGGAACCCGCGCCTGCGCAAGGTGTGGGGCGTGTCGGGCCTGGACACGGACGCCCACGACATGGACGCCGTGTGGACCGTGCGCGCGGGCGCCGAGTATGTGTTTGTGGACGCGCGGAAGCCCGTGCAGAACATCCTGCCGAGCGTGCGCGCCGGCGTGTTTTACGACCCCGAGCCCGCCAGCGGCCGCCGGGACGGCTTCCTCGGCCTGAAGCGGGGCGACGGGTCGCCGGACAACTACTACGGCGTCACGCTGGGCCTGGGACTGCTGCTGTACGACCGCGTGAACCTGGACCTGGCCTACGTCTACCGCTGGGGCGACGACAACCGGGTGGACACCTTCGGGTTCTCGGGCACGCGCGCCGATGTGGACCAGCACACCGTCTACCTGTCCACGGTCATCTACTTCTGATCCCGCGGGCCGCCGCGTCCCTCGTCCACGATGGAGCGTTTCCAGAGGGGCACGCCCACCTGGTAGGCCGCGCGCCCGACGAGGTGCGCCGCCACGGGGGCGGTGAGGAAGATAAACACCACGATGAGGGAGGCCCGCACCGCGATGGCGAAGTCGCCGAAGTGCAGGGCGACCGCGACAATGGCGCAGGTGACGCCCAGGGTGCCGCTCTTGGTGGCGGCGTGCATCCGGATGTAGAGGTCGGGCAGGCGGACCACGCCCAGCGCGGCCAGGAACATGAACGCCGCCCCCGCAAGCATCAGCAGCTCGACCAGCATTTTGCTCATGGCTTCCCCCCCCTGGCCACGTAGTACGCGAAGGCCACCGTTCCCAGGAACGACACGACCGCGAGCACCAGGGCGTCGCGCATGTAGACGGGCTGGTCGAAGACCAGGGCGCACATGCAGATGATCCCCACCACCAGCGTGGAGATGAGGTCCAGCGCGACGACCCGGTCGGGGAGCGTCGGGCCGCGCAGGAGCCTTCCCACGGTCAGCAGCAGCGCGCCGCCCAGCAGCGCGGCGGCCATGTGCATCAAGGGGCTCATCGCAGCAGCTCCAGCAGGCGGCGCTCCAGCCCGTCCTTGATTTCCCGGCGCACGTCCTCCGGGTCGGTGATGAACATGGCGTGCAGGTACAGCGTCCTGCGGTCCTCCGACACGTCGAGGGTCAGCGTGCCCGGCGTCAGGGTGATGAGGTTCGCCAGGAGGGTGATCTCCAGGTCCGTCTCCGCGTCCAGCGGCACCGCCACCACGCCGGGCCGCGACGTGTGCCACGGGGTGATGATGTCGTAGGCCACGCGGAGGTTGGACACCACCATCTGCCACAGGAACCACGGAAAAAATAGCAGAAGCCTCCGGGTCCGAAGGAAATAGCCGCTTTCGGCCCCGGCCCGTGTCAGCGACAGCGCCGCGTAGGCGAGGACAAACCCCGCCAGCAGGTTGAGCGGCGTCATCGCGCCGGTCAGCGCGCCCCAGAGCAGCGCCAGCAGGATGTTCCACAGGAAGAGGATCATGCCGCGCCCTCCCCGAGGACCGCGCGGATGTAGGCGCCCTTGTCCAGCAGCTGCTCCGCCGCATCCAGCGCCAGCCGCATGCACGGGCCCGCGCCCAGCCCCATGAGCAGCGACACCGCCGCCAGCGCCGTCACGGGGATGAGCATCCCGGCGACGGCCCGGTCGGTCTCCGGGTCGCGGCCCGGCGCGGGGTCGGGCATGCCCTCCGGCGCGGGCTTCCAGAAGGCGTGGGTCCATATTTTGGTCATGGAGTACAGCGTCAGGAAACTGACCACGACGGCGACGGTGAAGACGGTCCAGTGGCCGGTGCGCGCGGCGGCGACCAGCAGGGCGAGCTTGCCAAAGAACCCGGAGAAGGGGGGCAGGCCGGCCAGCGACATGGCGGACACGAAGAAGCACGCGGCGAGCCACGGCCGCGCGCGGCAGAGCCCGCCCAGACGGTCGAGGTGGGTCTCCCCGGTCAGGCGGCGCGCGATGCCCGCCACCAGGAAGAGGTTCGTCTTCACAACGATGTTGTGGACCATGAAAAAGACCGCGCCCGCGAGGCCCATGGCCGAGAAGAGCCCGAGGCCCATGACGATGTAGCCGATCTGGCTGACAATATGGAACGCGAGAATCTTCGGGAAGTCGTACTTCGACGCCGCGCCCAGCACGCCCGTGAGCATGGTGACCCCGGCCAGGGCGAGAATCACCGGATGGGTCCACCCGATGTCGTGCGAGAAGACCAGGGTGAACACGCGGATCAGGGCGTAGGCCCCCACCTTGGTCAGCAGCGCGCTGAACAGCGCGGCCACCACCGTCGGCGGCGTGTGGTACGACGCGGGCAGCCAGAAGAAGAAGGGGAACAGGGCGGCCTTGATGCCGAAGGCGACGAGGAACAGCATGGCGATGGCGGTCAGCAGCCCCGGCGAGAGGTGCGTGTCCACGGCGAGGGAGAGGTCCGCCAGGTTGAGCGTGCCCACGCGCCCGTAGAGGATGCCCGCGCCGGAGAGGAACACGGCGGAGGAGACCAGGTTGAGGGTGACATACTTGATCGCGCCCTCGAGCTGGGGGCGTTCGCCGCCCAGCGCCATGAGAGCGAAGGACGCCATGAGCATCACCTCGAACCACACATAGAGGTTGAAGATGTCGCCCGTGAGGAAGGCCCCGCACACCGCAGCCAGCAGGGCCAGCACCAGCGGGTAGTAGCCGAAGCGCTCCCGGCCGCGGTCCAGGGCGAACAGGGAGTAGACCACGATGCACAGGCCCATCCCGGCGCCCGCGCACACCATGACCGCGGCGAGCAGGTCCGCCACGAAGGTGATGCCGAAGGGCGCGGGCCAGCCGCTGATCTGCACCGCCGCCACGCCGCCGCCGCGCACCCCCGCGAACAGCGCCGCCGCCGCGAGGCAGTGCGCCAGCGACACGCCGAGCGCCACGGCGCGCTGCGCGCCCGGGCTGCGGAAGAGCAGCACGCACAGCACGGCCCCCGTCAGGGGAACCAGCAGCGGGAGTGTCAGCGGCAGGCTCATGTGTCGGTGCCCTTCAGCTCGTCCACGTCGTCCGTGGGCACCACCTGGTGCGTCCGCTCCACCAGCGCCAGCAGAAAGGCCAGCACGCCGAACCCGATGACAATGGCCGTGAGGATGAGCGCCTGCGGCAGCGGGTCCGCCGTGTCCGGCGGCGCCGACAGCGCGCCCTCGGCGATGATGGGCGCGCGCGCGCGGGTGAGGCCGCCCGCCGTGAAGATCAGCAGGTTCGCGCCGTGGCCGAGCAGGGCCAGCCCGAGGATGATCTTCACCACATTGCGCTGCAGCAGCAGGTACACGCCCGCCGCGTACAGCCCGCCGACCACCGCCGCGAAGAGAAGCTCCATCACGGTTCCCCCCGGTCCACGTCGGCCATGGAGAAAATGATGAGCAGCGACACGCCGACGACGTCCAGGCACACCCCGGCGTCGAACAGCAGCGGCGTCCCCAGGGCCGCCACGCCCCCGCCGGGAAGCGGCACGTTCACCCAGTACGCCGTCAGGAAAGGCTCGCCCGCCAGCAGCCCCACGACTCCGGAGGCCAGCGCCAGCAGCAGGCCCGTGCCGATGAGATACCGGGGGTCCAGCCAAAGCCTCCGCCGCGCCTCGGCCGTGTCAAAGGCCAGCGCGTACAGCACAAAGGCCGACGCGGCCACCAGCCCGCCCGTGAACCCGCCGCCGGGCTCGTTGTGGCCGCTCATGAGCAGGAACACGGAGAGCAGCAGCAGGATGGGGAACATGTAGCGCGTGGCGGAGCGGAAGATGACGGAGTTCACGGCTTCCCCCCCTCCCCGCGCGGCTTCAGATACAGCACGGCATAGGCCCCGAGGGCCGCCAGCGCCAGCACGGTGATCTCGCCCAGCGTGTCCAGGGCGCGGAAGTCCACCAGGATCACGTTCACCACGTTGCGGCCGTGGCCCAGGGACAGGCTGTTGTCCGAGAAATAGCGCGCGAGGGCCGTCGGGTGGTGCTCGTCGGCGGCCACCAGCACCAGCAGCGCCATGACCACGCCCACCGACCCCGCCAGCAGGAGGTTTCCGGTCTGGAAGACCCGGCGTGCGGGCGGCGCGAAGGCGGGCAGGTGGTAAAACGCGAGCACCAGCAGGATGACCGTGAGCGTCTCGATGACGAACTGGGTCATGGCCAGGTCGGGCGCGCCGAAAAGAATGAAGATGATCGCCATGCCGTAGCCCACCACGCCCAGCGCGGCCACGGCGGCCAGCCGCGTCCGCATGTGGACCACCGCGCCGATGGAGACCGCCATGAGCAGCCCCAGCCCGACCTCATGGAAGCGCAGGTGGAGCAGCGCGGACAGGGACCGGCTGTGCAGGATGCGCCCCACCTCGGGGCTGTGGCGCAGGAGCACCGGCGCGGTCAGCAGCACGAGGGCCAGGAAGACCAGGGTAAGATAGCCGCGCAGGTACCCGTGCTGGATCGCCCGCGTCTGCGCGCCCGCCGCCCACACCATCCCCCGCATCCCGGCGTTCCAGAGGTTTTCCGGCTCCCCCGGCGACAGCAGCCGGAACCCGCCGAGCAGCCCCCGGATCCGGTCCCGCGCGAAGAACAGGCCCAACCCGACGACGAGGGTGGCCGCGCTCAGGCCCAGCACCAGCCCGCCGTGCGCGGCGTGCCCGGAGGGGGCCAGGGATTCCCCCAGCACGCCCGCCGCCGCGGGCAGCAGCAGGGCGCGGTCGAGCAGACCCGGCGCGAACCCGAACCCCAGCGACCCCGCCGCCAGCGCCAGGGGAGGAAGCCACAGGGACGGGGACGGCTCATGGGCGTGTTTTGGCGTGTCGAGGGGGCGCCCCAAGAAGGGGCGCACACCCACCGCCAGCGCGACCAGCACAAAGAGCAGCGCGCCCGCAACGGTCACCGCCGCCACGGCGGGCGAGGCCAGCACGGCGGCGTAAACATGCTCCTTGGCCGTGAACCCGAAAAGGGGCGGCACGCCCGCCATGGACAGGGCGACCACGGCCGCCGCCGCCGCCGTGAGCGGCATGGCCCGTCCCAGTCCGGAAAGCCGCCGCAGGTCGCGC
The DNA here is from genome assembly GCA_012730045.1 of Candidatus Hydrogenedentota bacterium. Taxonomy (NCBI): domain Bacteria; kingdom Pseudomonadati; phylum Candidatus Hydrogenedentota; species Candidatus Hydrogenedentota bacterium. The sequence continues at coordinate 28,714 of JAAYBR010000114.1, forward strand.
TCCCCCGTGGCGTGGTCCACCGCCCCGCCCACGAGAAAGAGCCCGGCCTTGTACAGCGCATGGGCGAAAAGGAAGGCGACCGCCGCATGGACCGCCGCCTCGGTGCCGATGCCGAAGAGCAGCATCATGACCCCCAGCGCCGCCACGGTGGAATAGGCCAGCATCCGCTTGATCACCGTCTGCGCCGCCGCCCGCACCCCGCCGTAGAGCAGCGTCGCGCCGCCGAACACGACGAGTCCCGTGTGCCACACGGCGTCGTCCGCGAACAACGGGTGCATCCGCGCGACAAGGTACACGCCCGCTTTCACCATCGTCGAGGAGTGCAGGTAGGCGCTGGCGGGGGTTGGCGCGGCCATGGCGTTCGGCAGCCAGAAATGGAACGGAAACTGCGCGGACTTGGTGAAGGCCCCCAGCAGGAGCAGCACGACCACCGTGACGCGCGCGGGATGTCCGCGCAGCAGCTCCGCCGACGCGGCCATGCCCGACAGGCCGGTGTTTCCCGTCACCCCGGCGAGGATCACCAGCCCCGCCAGCAGGGCAAGCCCCCCCGCCGCCGTCACCAGGAGCGCCTGCAACGCCGCCGCCCGCGAGGCCTCCTCGTCGTGGTTGAACCCGATGAGCAGGTAGGAGGTGAAGCTGGTCAGTTCCCAGAAGATGAACAGTAGATAGAGGTTGTCCGCCAGCACAAGGCCAAGCATGGACGCCATGAACGCGAAGAGGTACAGGAACCAGCGGCCCAGGAACGGGTGGTTCGAGAGATAGCCGCCGGAGTACACCGTCACCAGCGCGCCGATGCCGGAGATGAGCAGCGCGAAGAGCAGGGACAACCCGTCCGCGCGGAAGGCGAGGCTCACGCCCAGTTCCGGGGCCCAGTCCAGCGTGGACACCGCCCCCCCCGCCGCCAGCAGCCGCAGGAAGTACAGGAACAGTCCGCCGGGGAGCGCCGCGAGGATCCATCCGGTCCGTTTGCCCGCCGCGCCGCACACCGCCGGCGCAAGCAGGGCCCCCGCGAAACCGGACATGACGGCAATCAGCATACGCCTCCTGTTCAGTCTTGATCTGGGGTTGCTCCCGAAAGCTTCCTAAGTGGCACGCTCTTTATAACATAGCGGGAGGGCAAGTTCTATTCCCCGGATGCCCGGGTCAGGGGCGAACACGGACGAGCACGGACTAACACGGACGAAATCAGGCCGAGCCCCCCTCAATTCTCCCTGCCCGGATTCCGGTGTCCGTGTCGGTCCGTGCAGGTCCGTGTTCGTCCGTGATTTCCATGCGCCTGTGCCTGCCGCCGGGCACCGATTCGGGGTATAATCAGGCGCATTAATCCGACATTCCCGGAGACCGGCCCATGGAAGAGACGACCCGCCCCGACATCCCCGAATCCGCCGCCGAGCAGTCCCCCGCGCCCGCCGCGCCCCTCAAAGCGCCGGAGGGCGAGGTGTTTCAGGGGGTGCAGGCCGCTGTGGCCGCCGTGCTGGTGGGCGTGGCCGCGCTGTTGGTCCATTTTTCCGTCGTGCACGTCCCCTTTAGCGGTCCAGGCGATGACCTGCTCTGCGACACGCCGAAGGCCCACGCGCTCCTCACCGCGCCGGAAGCCTTCCCCCTGCTGCCCGACGCCCCGCTCACCGTGCTGGGGCTGTCCGCGGCGTGGCAGGCCGGCGGCGGCGGTGCGGGAACCGTCCGCGCGCTCGGCCTCTTCGCGCATGTTCTGGCGGCGCTCGGCGTCTTCCTGCTGGCACGCCGGGGGCGCCGTCCCGGGTCGGGCGAGGGGATCGCCCTCGGCACCGCCCTGCTCTTTGCCCTTTCCCCCGCCGCCGCGGGCGCGCTGTCCACCGCGCCGGGTCTGGCGCCCGTGCTGGGCGCGTCGCTGGCCGTGTGGGCCATGGTCTGTCTGGACCGCCTGTTTTCCGGCAAGAGCAGGTTTGCCGCCTTCGCCGCGGTGCTGGGCGCGGCCGCCTGCGCCGCCGACGCGACCGCCGCCCTGTTCTTGGTTGCGGCGCTGGCGGCAGCCCTGCCCGCCCTGCGGCACCGTGCGGGGCAGATCGGGTTCGGCGCGCTGCTGGCCATTTTGTGCGCGGCAACGGGCGCGGCCGCCCGCCTGGCCGCGGGCATGCCCCTTCCCGGGGCTCTCGGCCATGCCGCCGGCATCGCCGGGGTGAACCCCGCCCTTTCCGCGTATTACGCCTGGGCCGTCGCGGCCCTCGCGCTGGCGGCGGTGATCCACCGTCTTCCCCTGGGCACCCCCCGCCTCGTCCTCGCTGGGGCGGCGGGCGTTGGGGCCGTCATTCTTGGCGTTTTCAGTTTCCTCGACCTGGCGGCCCGGCAGAACGCCGACGCCGCGCTCCTCGCCGCAACGGAGGCCGCCCCGGACAGCCCCGGCGCCTGGGCCGCCCTCGCCCGGTACTGCGAACGCCAGACGGCATCCGCCAGCCTTGCGGACGATGCGCGCGCCGAATGGCGGGGCCGCGCGCGCGAGGCCTGGGTCCGCGCGGCGGAGACCGCGCCGGACAGGGCTGAATACCGCTGGAAGGCAATCCGCGCCGGCGTTCCGGAGATTCCGCCCGATCCGGCGGAGATCGCCGCCCTCCTCCTGCGCGCGCCGCACGCCGACTGGGCGGCGGACGCCGCGGCCCTTGCCGCCGGCCTGCGGCCCGCCGACACAATGGACGCCCCCGGCGCGGCCCGCGCCGCCCTCGACGGGATGGCCTACGCCGCCCGCCGCGCCCCGAACCGCGCCGACCTGCAGGGCGCCCGGGGCCTCCAGCTGTTCATGGCGGGAAACATGCGGGACGCCGCGCCGCTTCTGGCCGAGGCCGCTGCCGCCCTGCCCGAGGCCCCCTTTGCCTTTGCCGCCGAACCCGCCCAGAAGGCCGCCGAGCGTGTCGCCGCGCTGGAGAAAACGTCCCGCGAGAAACTGACGGCCAACCCGGGCGACCCGGCCGGGCATCTCGCCCGCGTGGAGTATGAACTCGCCTCGGGACGCCTCACCCAGGCGTTGTACCTCGCCGCAAGCACCCACCGCCGGTTCCCCGAGAACGCCGACGCCACCCGTATCCTCGGCATGGTGCGCGCCCTGCGCGGCGAGGCCGACCGTTTTCTCGACGAGGCTGGCGACACCCTTTCCCCCGAGGCGTGGGACGCCCTCACCAAACAGGCCGCCTCCGCCAATGCCTGGGCCGCCGCCCTCCGCTACGCCGCCAAGACACCCCGCGCAGGGGGCGAATCGCCCGGGGAAAAACTCGCCGAAACCGCCCTCGCCCTCCGGCGGCCCGACCAGGCCGAACGCCTCCTCCGCGCCGCCCTTGAGGCCGACCCCGCCAACTGGAAACCCGCCCTCCGCCTCGCCGACATGGCCCGCGACGCCCAGCAGCCCGACGCCGCCGCCGCCTGGCTCGCCGAGGCCCAAAAACGCGGCGCCCCCGAGAGCGAACTCCAGCAGCGCGGCGGCGCCCCCGCCCCCCAGACCTTCGAGCCCGTCCGCACCATGATCCAGTGACGGACACCTCCCCGCGGGGGGGCGCCACAGGCCGGGGCCCGACCGCCCGGAGGCTGGGACTTCGTTCCAGCGGCAATACGGTCCGGGCATACACTCCTCTCAGGCCCAAGGCGCCGCCCTTCCCCGGCATCCCATACCTCCCATGTTTCCCATCGCTTTCGGAGAACCGCCGCCATGGAAAGGAAACGCCCGCCGGAGCCGAAGCTCCGGCGGGCGCGAAATGCGGGACGGTGGGCCTATTCCGTGCGGCGGCGCCCCAGGGCGGCCAGCAGCGTGAGCGCCAGCGCCCCCAGGAACACGTCGCCCAGACGCGACTTGAGGCCCTCCACCGTCATGTCGGCCTTGGAGCAGGTACACCCGCATCCGCAGCCCTTGACCCCCAGCTCTTCCTTGTCCAGCCGCCCGTCATCGTTGAGGTCGAGGGCGTCGAATATGGGCTGGGTGAGGGGGGGATAAACCCCGGCCGCCTCGTCGTACGAAAGCAGCCGGTCCCCGTTCGTGTCGGCGGACCGGAAGACCTCGGCCAGGGCGGCGCGCGCCGCCTCCACGGAGGCGGGGTCCGGACCCGTGGAGACCACCAGGGAAACGGCGCTGCCGGGGGCCGCCTGCGCGCCCGCCGCCGGACTCTGGCTGATGACGGCGCCCGCGACCACGGTGTCGCTGTAGGCCCCGGCGACGCCGCCCACGGTGAGCCCCGAAGTGGCGATGACCGACCGGGCCTGCGCCTCGGCCGTGCCGACCACGTCGGGAACGACCACCGGCTGCGGCCCCTTCGAGACCACCAGGGAAACCGCCGAACCGGCGGCCGCGCTTGCGCCCGCTGAGGGCGTCTGGCTGACCACCTGGCCCGCCGGGACCGTGGCGCTGAAGGACTCAGTCACCGTGCCCAGGGTGAGCCCGGCCCCGCCGATCGCGGTGCCGGCCGCCGCCTGGGTCATGCCGACCACATTGGGCACAATCACCGGGGCGGGACCCTTCGAGACCACAAGGTTCACCGCCGAACCGGCGGAGGCGCTGGCACCCGCGACGGGCGTCTGGCTGATGACCTGGCCCTCCGGGACCGTGGCGCTGAAGGACTCCGTGACCGTGCCAACGGCAAGGCCGGCGCCTGTCAGGGCCGTCGCCGCGGCCGCCTGAGTCATGCCGACAACGTCCGGCACGGTGACTGCGGGCGCGGGACCCTTCGAAACTTCGAGGTCCACCGCCGTGCCGGGAGCAACGGACGCGCCCGCCGCCGGGGTCTGGCTCATCACCTCGCCCGCCGGCACCGTGGCGCTGAAGGACTCCGTGACCGCGCCGACGGCAAGGCCGGCCCCTGTGAGGGCCGTCGCCGCGGCCGCCTGCTGCAGGCCCACCACGTCGGGAACAGTCACCGGTGCCGGACCCTTCGAGACCGTGAGGTTCACGGGGGTGTTTTCGGCGACCATCGCCCCGGCGGCGGGATTCTGGCTGATGACCTGGCCCGCGGGAACCGTGGCGCTGAAGGCTTCGGTTACCGTGCCCAGGGTCAGCTGCGCCGCAAGCAGAGCCGTCTCTGCCGCGGCCTGTGTCATGCCGACGACGTTGGGCACTTCCTTGTCGCCCGCGGGGGCCGGGCCCTTCGAGACTTCCAGGTTCACGGCGGTACCCGCCGCCACTTCGGCGCCCGCCGCCGGCGTCTGGCTCATCACCTCGCCCACGGGAACCGTGTCGCTGAAGGACTCCGTCACCGTGCCGACCGCCAAGCCCGCGCCCGTGAGCGCCGTCTCTGCGGCCGCCTGCTGCAGGCCCACCACGTTGGGAACCGTCACCGGCGCCGGACCCTTCGAGACCTCGAGGTCCACCGCCGTGCCGGGGGCGACGGACGTGTCCGCCGCCGGGGTCTGGCTCATCACCTCGCCCGCCGGGACCGTGGCGCTGTACGCTTCGGTCACCGCGCCGACGGCAAGACCCGCGCCCGTCAGGGCGGTCTCAGCGGCGGCTTGAGTCATGCCGACCACATTGGGCACAGCCACCGGCGCCGGGCCCTTGGAGACCGTGATGTTCACGGGGGTGTTTTCGGCGACCATCGCCCCGGCCGCCGGATTCTGGCTGATGACCTGGCCCACGGGCACCGTGGCGCTGTACACCTCGGTCACCGTGCCCAGGGTCAGCTCGGCGGCCACCAGGGCCGACCCGGCCTGCGCCTGGGTCATGCCGACCACATTGGGCACTTCCTTGTCTCCCGCCGGGGCCGGACCCTTCGAGACTTCCAGGTTCACGGCGGCGCCCGCCGCCACCTCGGCGCCCGCGGCGGGCGTCTGGCTCATCACCTGGCCCAGAGGCGCCGTGTCGCTGAAGGACTCGGTCACCGTGCCGACGGTCAGGCCCGCGCCCGTGAGCGCGGTCTCCGCCACAGCCTGCGTCAGGCCGACGACATCGGGCACCGTCACCGGCGCCGGACCCTTGGAGACCACCAGGTCCACGGACGTGCCGGGCGCGACCTCCACCCCGGCGGCGGGGTTCTGGCTGATGACCTGGCCCGCCGGAACGGTCAGGCTGAACGCATCCGTCACCGCGCCGACGGCGAGGCCCGCGCCCGTGAGGGCCGCCTCGGCGGCCGCCTGGGTCAGGCCGACCACGTTGGGCACGGCCACCGGCGCCGGACCCTTCGAGATCGTGAGGTTCACGGGGGTGTTTTCGGCGACCATCGCACCGGCGGCGGGATTCTGGCTGATGACCTCGCCCGCGAGAACCGTGTCACTGTACACCTCGGTCACCGTGCCCAGCGTGAGCTGCGCCCCGGTCAGGGCGGACTCGGCCTGGGCCTGCGTCATGCCGACCACGTTCGGCACCTCTTTGTCGCCGCCCGGCGCCGGGCCCTTCGAGACTTCAAGGTCCACCGCCGTACCGGGCGCAACGGACGCGCCCGCCGTCGGGGTCTGGCTCATCACTTCGCCCACCGGCGCCGTCTCGCTGAACGACTCGGTGACCGTGCCGACGGCGAGGCCCGCGCCCGTGAGCGCGGATTCCGCAGCCGCCTGCTGGAGGCCGACCACATCCGGAACCGTCACCGGCGCCGGACCCTTCGACACTTCAAGGTCCACCGCGGTGCCGGGGGCCACCGACGCGCCGGCCGCCGGGGTCTGGCTCATCACCTCGCCCACCGGCGCCGTGGCGCTGAAGGACTCGGTCAGCGTGCCGACGGCGAGACCCGCACCCGTGAGCGCGGATTCCGCAGCCGCCTGCTGGAGGCCGACCACATCCGGAACCGTCACCGGCGCGGGACCCTTCGACACTTCCATGTTCACCGCGGTGCCGGGGGCGACGGGCGTGCCCGCCGCCGGGGTCTGGCTCATCACCTCGCCCACGGGCGCCGTGGCGCTGAAGGACTCGGTCACCGTGCCGACGGCGAGACCCGCGCCCGTGAGCGCGGATTCCGCAGCCGCCTGCTGGAGACCGACCACGTTGGGAACCGTGACCGGCTCGGGGCCCTTGGAGACCTCGATGTCCACCGGGGTGCCCGGAAGCACCGACGCACCGGCCGACGGATTCTGGCTCATCACCTCGTCCACGGGCACCGTGGCGCTCCAGGTCTCGGTGACTGTGCCAACGTTGAGGCTCGCGCCCATGATCGCGGTCTCGGCGGCGAGCCGCTGGAGACCGACCACGGCGGGAACGAGAACGGGCTCGGGGCCCTTGGAGACCTCGAGGTCCACCGGGGTGCCCGGAAGCACCGACGCACCGGCCGACGGATTCTGGCTCATCACCTCGCCCACGGGCGCCGTGGCGCTAAAGGACTCGGTCACCGTGCCGACGGCAAGGCCCGCGCCTGTGAGCGCGGATTCCGCGGCCGCCTGCTGCAGGCCGACCACGGCGGGAACGAGAACGGGCTCGGGGCCCTTGGAGACCTCGAGGTCCACCGCCGAGCCGGGAAGCGCCAACGCGCCGGCCGCCGGCGTCTGGCTCATCACCTCGCCCACGGGCGCCGTGGCGCTGAAGGACTCGGTGACCGTGCCGACGGCAAGGCCCGCGCCTGTGAGCGCGGATTCCGCGGCCGCCTGCTGCAGGCCGACCACGTCGGGAACAGGAACGGGCTCGGGGCCCTTCGACACTTCGAGGTCCACGGCCGATCCGGCAGGCACCACCGCGGCCGCAGCGGGATTCTGGCTGATGACCTCGCCGACGGGAACGGTGGCGCTCCAGGACTCCGTGACGGCGCCCACGGCAAGGAAGGCCTCCACCAGCGCCGTTTCCGCGGCGCCCTGCTGGAGGCCGACCACGTCGGGAACCGTCACGGGGCAGCCCGCGAAGCCGGTAAGGTCGGTCTCCAGGTAGTCGGCGGGCACACCCGCGCCCGCGGAGAGCCCCGCGAGCCCGTTCACCGCGTCCATGCCGAGATGGGTGAGGGCAATCCGCCCGTCGAAGTAGAGCTCGATCTGGAAGTTGTTGGAGTTGGTGGTGTCGTAGTTCGGGACATTGCTGAACGTGACGGCCACCCGGTCCACAAGCTGCTTCCAGGAGACGACGCCCTGGAATTCCGGGTCGAGGTCCCTGTAAAGGCCCGCAACGCGGGGCAGGCTGAAATGGTTTCCCAGGGATCCGGTGGCCGAACTGTCTCCGGCGGTGAAGGTGACATACCCGTTGGACCCGACGTAGAAGGTGGAGTACGCCGTCCCATACAGGTAGACCTCCACCCCTGCGGGCAGGTCCACCTGCACGGAGCTGTCATCCGTCAGAGTCAGGGGCGTGCCGCCCGTGGGATCGGTCGGGAAGGACACCGCCGGTGCGCTGCACACCCCGTAGAACAGGGGGGAGCTGTCGGGGGTGAACAGCAGCGTCTGGTGCTGAATGTCCCAGTCATCCGCATCGAACAGCTCTGTGTGGTACTCCCTGCCGATCTCCAGCAGGATGTTCCGGGGAACCGAATGCGTGGTCGCTTCGTTGACGAAACCCACCATGGCCGGATACGTTCCCGCCGGCAGGGCGGTGACGCCGATGTTGAGGGCGACCAGCACCTCCACGGACGTCCCCGGGTCCAGCGTTCCGGAGGTCGGGGCCGCGTCCAGCCAGGTCTCGGAGGGGGTCAAATGCCAGGGCACCGGGGACGGGCCGGCATTGGTGAGCGTGTAGGACGCGGTCAGCGGGGCGAAGGGGCCGCCCGGCGCGCCGCGCGAGCGGAACACCGTGTCCGGCGTGACGCTGAGGGGCTCAAGCACCGTCAGGTCCAGGCTGCGGTACGTCTTGTACCCCGTGCCGGTGTTGGAGAAGGTGACCCTGCCCGTGTAGTCGGCGGGCACGAGGCTTTGCGCCGCGGCGTTGACGGACACCGTCACGTCCACCGTTCCGCCCGGATCCAGCGTGCCGGAGGCCGGGACAACATCCGCCCAGGCGGCATCGGCGGCCGCCTGCCAGGGCACGGCTGCCGCGCCCGCGTTGGTCAGGGTGTAGACCGCCTGCCCGGGGGCGAACGGTCCGCCGAAGTACCCTTCGGCGTCCAGCCCCGTCTCCGGCTGCGCGCGCAGGTCGTCCACGCGCACCGTCAGCGTGCAGGGAACCGTCACGGACGGGTTGCCGGGGTCGTTGTGCTCGATCAGGATGTCCGCCGTGTACACGCCCGGAGCGAGCCCGGCCGCGTCAAAGGTGACGGTCTTGGCGGCGCAGGCGCCGCCGGCGACGGCCCCGGCCGACGGGTCTTGGACCTGCAGCCAATTCTGGCCGCCCGCAGTCCAGACCAGCGCGTTCGCCAGCATGCGCGCGCCGTCCGTGGAGGCGTCCCAAAAGTCGGAGCTAACATCGCTGGAGGGCGGGTAGAAGCACACATCCGCGCGAAGCGCGCCATTGACATCGGCGACCGCCACGAGCGGGTGCCCGTCGGACCATTCCGCCACCAGGGTCGTCCCCGGGTACACAGAGGTCGTGGTGGGCCGGTAGGAGGAACTCCCTCCATTGAACGAGACCACTCCCGTCATGATCGGATGCCCCGGATCATGGACCGTACCCAGGGTGGCGGGGCTGTCGATGGTGGTTGGGCGGTCCATCAGCACGTACCCCCCGGAAACCCACCGGCCCTGCATCATGCAGCTGTTCAGGTTGTCGCCCACCTCGAACACGCTGCACACCACGCCGCCGCCGCCGGCCGCGTAGTCCGCCATGGCGTCGCCCAGGGCGGTGGCGTCGGCGTAGGGCATGTTGCCGTAGACAAGCACTGCGTCAAAGGCCTGGAGTTCGGCCAGTGTCGGCGTGACGGCGCCGAGGTTGAAGGTCGCGACGCTGCCGAACTGCCCGGTGGAGATCAGCTTGGCCTGGACGTCCGACAGATACGCCGTGTCGTCAGCCCCATAGACAGCCACGTTCACGGTGGAGGCCGTGGTGATGCCCGCCTCGGCGGCGGTCATGACACTGGCGACCTGCGCCGGGTCGGACAGGGTGTCCGCCGCCTTGGTCCCGGCGGCGGCGGCATTGCCCGCGCCCTTTATTGACAACGGCCCGTCCAGGATGCCGCTGCGCTCGATGGCCGTGTCCACGGCGGCGCGCACTCGGTCCCCGCCGCCCTGCTTGTCCAGGACCGGTTCGTTGTACTGGACGCTGATGGTGTACTCCAGCCAGTCCTCGCCGTCGTTGCAGAGGTTGAGCGCGGGGTCGAAGGTGAACACGGCCTCCTGGGACAGCGTCGCCTCGAGCGAGGCGGGCGCCTCGATCCGCGCGATGGGCGGGTCGGGAATCGCCGTAAGCTCCACGTCCCGGGTGATGGAGACGCTGGTGGCGGTGTTGGTAAAGGACACCACCGCCGTGTGCACCCCGAAGGGCAGCGCGTTGGCGTTGCTGTTCAGGGAGACCACCACCGACGTGGAGGTGCCCGCCGCCAGAATCCCGGACGAAACGGAGACGTCCAGCCAGGCTTCCGAGAGGCCGACGGTCCAGTTCACGTCACTGCCGCCCGCGTTGTTGAGCAGGTACTCCTTGCCCGTCGGGTCAAAGGGCCCGCCGGTGCCGCCGGAGGAGACCAGAGGCTCCACCGGGCTGACCCACAGGTCGTCCAGGACGCCGTTGCCGCTCAGCAGCACCTCCGTCACCGGCTCGTCCAGGTCGTTGGTGGCGATCAGGACCGAGTCGGTGAACGGCCCCTCGCCGGTCGGGGTGAAGTTGACGTCGAACGTGGTGAATCCGCCGGGATTGAGCGTCAGCGGAAACGAGGGAACCCCGGAGAGGGAGAAGGCGCTCGCCTCCGCCCCGACGGGCGTGATGCGCACCTCGCCAAAGGCGCAGGAGCCGGCGCCGCCAAACCCGTCCACGATGCACACGCCGGCGTATCCTGCGCCGGAAATGTCCGAGTCGGTCGTGCTCCAGACGGGCACGCCGTTGAAGATCACCTCCAGCAGGCTTCCATCGGCCGAGAAACGGACCGTGTTCGGCGCCTCTCCGGTATTCAGTGCGCCGGAACTGGTGCAGCTGAGATCAGTGAATGAGCCGGAAACCACCTTCAGCACACAGTAATCCCCGTCCGGGCTCATCACCAGCACATACCCGGTGCCCGCGTCGGCCCCCGGATTGAACGCGAAGTCGGCGCTGGCGCGCAGGAACAGGCCCCAGTACAGGTCGCTGTTCGGCGCAATCAGCCGCGCGTCCGCCTCAATGGAGCCGTTCTGCATGGTCATGCCCGAGTAGTACGACTGGGGGTCGTTTCCGGAGCCGCTGGAGAGAACATACTCGCCCGCAACCACCTCGGTGCTGCCGGGCTCGGTCGGCACCCATCCGGGGGCGGACCCGCTCTCGAAGTCCTCCGTGTAGGTGAAGCCCACCAACGAGACGCCCTCCAGGGAAAGGTCATGGATGGGATCCACATTGGTCACGGTGATCTGGCCCGTTTCGGTGACGCCCACCATCACGTTGCCAAGGGGCATCTGCAGGTCGTCTGCGGGAAGGACGCTGTCCGTCACTTGGACCTCGCCAGGAAGGGGGATCACCTCCAGGGCCACGTCCCGCGTGGTGGTGTACGCGCTCCCAGTGTTCGCGAAGGTGACCGTGTCCGTGTAGGTGCCGGGCGTCAGGGTGAAGGCTGCCGTGTTGATGGTCACCTCCACGGCGGTGGACGAGAACGCCCCCAGAGTCCCGCCCGCCGGGGAGACCGTCACCCAGGGCTGCGTCGGCGCCGCCGTCCAGGAGATGTCCGCCCCGCTGTGGTTGGTCAGTGTGTAGGTGGTGCCGACCGGGGAGAACAGGCCCCCCTCGTAGCCCGAGGAGTCCAAGCCGTATTCCGGATCCAGCACGAGATAGTCGTCCAGCCCGGTTCCCGTGACGGCGACAGAAACCTCCGGCTCGTCGGCGTCATTGGTCTGGATCAGCACGGACGACGCGTCCGGACCGGCCGCAGCCGGGTTATAGACCACGTCGAAGGCCACCGAGGATCCGGGGGCCACCGTGTAAGGAAGCGTCGGCATGTTGCTGAGGCTGAAAGAGCTGCCCGACGTCTCCATGCCGGCGGGCGCGCCCGTTTCAGCCCTGGGCCCCTTGTACACGGGGAACGCCGAGGCCGGTGGGGCGAGGGAGGCGGAGCCGCCGGTGACAGGGTGCGCGTTGCGCCAGGCCTGCTCCGCGCTGATCCCCGCGCCCGTGGACAGCGCGAACCCCGGAGGGCCGGCGGTCACATCATCGAACGAGTGCACGGGGTCATTCCCCCCGGGGCTGTAGCCGGCAAGCGCGATGTGCCCCGCCGAGGGGGACGGATCCGTCCCGGTCCACGCCAGGGTTTCGTTCAGGAACACGTTGATGGCGCTTCCCTCCACGCTCAATCTGACGGTGTTCGTCACCGGATCCAGCAGCGCCGAAGGTGTCCAGTCCTGAATCCAGGTGAAGGTGGCGCCGTCAAACCGGATCACCCAGAAACTGCCTTCGGCGCTGATGCCGACGCCCAGGGCGGACCCGGAGACCTCCGGCACGAAATCGGAACTGGCGCGGACAAACAGGGCGTGGGTGTTGGTGTTGACGCCGGCCCTGCCGAGCGTGGCCACCACGTCCAGGTCGCTCCAGGATGCCGCGGTGTACACCGCGGACATGTAGTAGGCGGACGCCGTCTGCGCGCGGTAGTGGCCGTCCACCACGTCCCACATGGCGTCCTCGTATTCCACCCATCCCTGGGCGAGTCCGTCGCTGAAATCCTCTCGGTAGAAAGCCCCAAAAAGGATGTCCGAAATCACCAGATCGTGCGCGCCGCTGGTGTTGGACACGGTGATGTTCTCTGTCCGGGGAGACCCCACCAACTGATACCCGTAGGGCATGGCGAGGTCGTCGGCGGGGGCAATGGTGTCCGTCACCTCGATCTCGCCGGGCACGGCCTCCACCTCCAGCGCGACGCTTCGGGCGGCCGAGTAGCCGGAGCTGTCATTCGAGAACGTGACGGTGTCGGTGTAATTTCCGGGCGTCAGGGTGTCGGCGGTGCCGCCGATGCAGACGTTCACGGTGACGCAGCTGTAGGGGTCCAGCGCGCCGGAGGAGGGCGTCACGGTGACCCAGGGCGCGCTGAAGACCGCACTCCAGTTCAGGATGCCGCCCTCATTGTTGCAGATGTCATAGGTCTGGCACTCGGGTGTGAACGGCCCGCCGACATACCCGAAGGCGTCCAGGTCCGTTCCCGTGCTCACCGACATCGGCTCGACAGCGGTCAATTCCACGGGCCTGGTCGAAGTCACCCCGTTTCCGGTGTTCACAAAGCTGACCGTGTCCGTATACGTTCCGGTGGCCAGCGCGGCCGCGTCCGGCGTGAGGGACACGGTGACGGTGACCGATCCGCCGCCGGCAAGGGTGCCCGACGCGGGGGAAACGGACAGCCACGGCTGTGTGACGGCGGCGGTCCAGTTAAGGTCGCCCGCCCCGTTGTTGGTCAGGGTATAGTCCGCCGAGGACGGCCCAAACGGCCCGCCCTGGGGGCCGTAGGGGGAGAAGCCGTCGGACGGGTCCACCGCCAGATCGTCGGCGATGCCGTTTCCGGTGACGGCCACCGCGACCTCGGGCTCGTCGTCGTCGTTGGTGACGATGCTCACCGTGGAGTCCGCCGCCCCCAGACGCTGGGGGGCGAAGGTCACGTCAAAGGTGAGGGCCCCGCCGGGGGGCACGGCATGGGGCAGGGCGGGAAGCCCGCCCAGCGTGAAGGGGGACACGGCGGTGGCCACCCCTCCAGTGGGGGCGGAATCCGCCGATTTGGGCCCGTCATACGCGGGGAAGGCCGATGCGGGAGGTGCCTGCCCGGTGCCGTAACCAGAAACGGGGTGCGCGTTGTACCAGGCCTGCTCCGTGCTGATCTTGCCGCCGGTGCCGGCGATTTCTCCGGGCAGCCCCACCCGCACATCATCGAAAATCTGCACGGGATCGTTCCCGCCCCAGCTCCACCCGCCGAGGGCGACATGCCCGGCACCCGGGCTGGGGTCGGTGCCCGTCCAGGCCAGGGATCCGTTGAAGTAAACACTGATGTCTGAACCGTTCACACTCAGCGTGACGAGGTTGTCCACGGGGTTGAGAAGGGCGGAGGATGTCCAACCCTGGATCCAGGTGATGCTGCCGTCGGTGTAGCGGATGACCCAGAACTCGCCATCCGCCACGCCCACGCCGAGGCCGGACCCAGAGACTTCGGGGATGAAGTCGGAGGTGGCGCGCACAAACACGGACTGGGTGTTCGAGTTAATGCCTGTCCAGCTGAAGGCGACGGAGGCGTCCAGATCGGTCCAGGTGTCCCCTGTGTAGCGGGAGCTCATGAACAAGCTCGAGCTGCTTGACGCGGAATACTTCCCGCCGGAAACGCTCCACCAGGCGTCCTCGTATTCGACCCAGTCCTGGGCCAGTCCGTCTTCAAAGTCCTCCATATAGAGAAGTCCGCCCACATTTATGTCGGAGATGACGAGGTCGTGGGCGCCGTCCGTGTTGCTGACGGTGATCTGTTCGGTGCGGGCGAGGCCGTGGATCACATCGCCGAAAGGCATGGCAAGATCATTGTCCGGGAGAATGGAGTCCGTGACGACGATCTCCCCCGGGATGGCCGTGATCTCCAGGGCCACACCGCGGGCCACGGCGTGCCCCGAATCCGTGTTCGTGAACAGCACGGTTCCCGTGTGGCTGCCGACGGGAAGGGTCTCCGCCGTGGCGTTGAGGGAGACGGTGACGTCGGACTCCGCGCCGGCGGGGAGGGTCCCGGTCGCGGGAGAGACGGTGAACCAGGGTTCCGCCGTGCCGGCGGTCCAGTGCAGGTCGGCCGCCCCGTTGTTGGCCACGGTGTACACCTTGTCCGCCGGGGTGAAGGGGCCGGACACATGCCCGGAGGAGGAAAACCCCTCGCCGGGGGTCACCAGCATGGGGTCGCAGGAAGAATAGGCGCTCAGGTCGCTTTCGACATAGTCCACAGGGACGCCGTTGCCCTCCGACAGCCCGCAGATGGCGTCTGTGGCGTCCATGGCGAGATGGGTGACCGTGACGCGCCCGTCGAAGAACAGCTCAAACTGGAAGTTGTTGGAGTTGGTGGTTCCGTAGACGGGAACATTCTCAAAGGTCACCGCCACGCGGTCGGCGAGCTGCCTCCAGGAAACGGTGCCCGCAGACCCCGGATTCAGGTCCCTGAACAGCCCCGACACGCGGGGAAGGGCGAATTGGTTCTCAAGAGACCGCGAGGACGCGCTCGACCCCGCGCCGAAGGTGAGGTAGCCGTTGGACCCGACATAGAAGGTGGTGTAGTCCACCCCGTACAGGGAGACATGCTGGCCCGCGCCGATGTCCACCTGGGCAAAGTTGTCGTCGCCCACCGCCAGGGCCGTGCCGCCCGTCGGGTCGGTCGGGAACGCCGAGGCCGCCTCCCGGCAGGCGTGGTAATAACTCAGCGACCCGTCGGGCGTGAAAAACAGCGTCTGGCCTTCGAGGTCAAAGTCGGCGCTGTCAAACCATTCCGTGAAATAGTCGGGGCTTTCCGTCGTGGTGAAGTTGAAGCAGCCGCTTCCGGGGGACACGGTCTGGTTGCCCGCGGCGTCCTCCGCCTCGAAGGAGAAGTAGTAGGGCGTCAGCGGCGTGAGACCGGAAAGGGCGAAGGTGTGGGTGGTCCCCGGAGTCCAGTCGGTCATGTCAATGGCGGTGTCGCCGCAGACGGTGCCGCAGAGCACCCGCCCGGTCGTGGGCGTGTCGGTGGTGAAGGTGAGCGTCGCCGTGGTGGACTTCACCTCGAGGGCCTGCTCCCCGCCGATGACCGGGGGCGTGCAGTCCGTCACCGCCGTGACGGTCACGGTCACGTTGGTGCCGCCCATTCCGTCGTCCGCGTCCACATAGGACGCCGTCAGCGTGTCCCCGCCGGCAGTCTGGAGGGTTCCGGGGGCGTTTGCGGCGGAGAGCGGCAGGCTCCCCGTGAAGGTGGCCGTGTGCATGCCGGTTTCGGTGAGCACGACGGTCTCCCCGGCGGGTTCCGTGGTGGAGGCCACGGTCACGGTGACCGTTTCCACCGTGCCGGGGTCCGCGTCCAGGTCGCAGTCGTTGACCGTGACGCCCAGCGTGTCCTCGCAGCGGTAGGCGGCCCGGTCCAGGGTGAGGATGCCCGCGGAGGTGCAGGCATACAGGGCCGGGGAGGCGGCCAGGGAGAACACCTGCGGGCCCGACGGCACGCTGGTGCCGGCCACGCTGATGATCCAGTTCCCCTCGGCCGGGGCGTTCACGAACACCTGCTCGATGTTGTTCCGGTGGTCCGCCTGCGTCTGCACAGCGGGGGCGGAGGGGTTGGCCGGGTCCAGCGTCCAGGGGTAGTGGACGGTGGTTCCGTCGGGGGCGGTCAGGGTCAGGTCCAGGTCGTTGACCAGCTCGGGGATGGTGTTCACCGCGCCGGGCGCGTCGTCCCAGGCGACGGTGACCTTGAGAAAGGGATCGCCCGCCGTCACGGGCACGATGTAGAACATCGCCTCGCCCTGGTCCAGCGAGTCCTCGCGGAAACTGCCGCCGCGCATGAAGTCAATGGTGTCCGTCACGCGGACGGAGCCGTAGCCGAACAGGTAGTCCGGCCCGACGTTGCCCAGGTCCACGGCGTTGTGGGCGAGGAGGACCTTCAGCGTGGAGTTGCGCGGAAGGGGGTCGGCGGGGTGAAGGACCTTGAAATCCTGCAGGATCAGGGCGCACAGGCCGGTCACGGTGGGCGCGGCCATGGAGGTGCCGCACATGGTGGTGTAGGCGGTGTCGCCGGTGGAGCTGCACGAGGTCACGGCGCCGTCGTCGTCGCTCTGGCAGCCGGGGCCGGAAACGTCCGGCTTGATGCGCCCGTCGTCCGTCGGCCCCCAGCTGGAAAAGGAGGTCATGGCCTCGTCGTTGGAGTTCACGGCGCCCACGGTGATGTGGTTCTTCGCGCAGGCGGGCGGCGCGGTGGTGAGGTATTCCGTGCCGCAGCGGCCGTTCCCGCGCTCGTTGCCGTTCGCCCAGACGATGCGCATGGGACTGCCGAGGCTGCCCCGGACAAGCGCGTCAATGACCTGGTCCGTCACGCCGTAGTCGCCCTCGTATTCGCAGGGAAAGCCGTTCGCGGCCGTGTTCGTGCCGATGGAGTTGTTGGCGATCACCGCGCCGTAAGTGTTGACGGCGGCGGTGTAGTCCGCCTCAATGTCGCCCGGGTTGGTGTACAGGAAGGTGCCCGAGCCGTCATCCTCGAAGCCGTAGGACTGGATGGTCACGCCGGGGGCCATGCCCCGGTAGGTGCCGCCGCTGGCCGCGCCGCTGCCGCCGACCGTGCCCGCAACGTGCGTGGCATGGTCGGCCATTCCGGAGGCGTCGCGCACGGTCAGCCGCCCGCCGAAGTCCAAATGCGTGCCCCGCGCCGTGCCGCCGTCGTACACGAGCACGTTCACCCCCGTGCCGTCCAGGTTGTACGGCGCCGTCTGCGCGGCGTCCGCCTGCGTGATCACCCGGTTGGAATTGTTGACGGGTCCCATCTTCGGGAGCACCGGCTCGATCCACTGGACGCAGTCCTCCGCCGCCAGCGCGGCGACATTCGCCGCCGGCACCCACACGACGGCGGCGTTCACGCTGGCGATGGCGTCCTTCAGCAGGCCCCCGTGGCGCGCCACGGCCTCCGCCCCCGCCGTCGCCTGGTCCACGTCCCCATGAAACACCACGCACACCGCGGCGGTCAGCACCTCCTCGCCGCCCTTCTCCCCCGAACCGTCCAGAACATACGCGGGCAGGGAGGCGATGGCGTGTTCCGGCCAGTCGCCCGCCGCCACGCGGGGGTGCAATTTATGGGCGGGATCAATCTCCTCCGCCGACACCAGTCCGGCGGCCGTCGCCGCGTCCGCCGCCTTGTCCGCCCCCGAAAGCGCCGCGAAATAGGCGTTGCTCCCCAGATAGGCGAGCAGTGTCACGCCCCTTGCTTCAAGCTGTTGACGGACGCCGGGGGCCAGCGGCGCGGCGAACTGAAGCACCACATGACGCGGCGCCGGATTTGCCAGCACGGCCGCAGGGGAACCGGCCGCCTTCTGCGCGGCGGCGTTCTTCCACTCGATCGGCCCCGGAGAGGCGCCCTGCGCCGCCGCGGGAAGCGGCATGGCCGCCATGGCCGCTGTGAGGACCAGCACAAAAGACAAACTCCGTCCGAGAATACCCATGACCGTTCTCCCTACATTGCACAATCCGCGAGACAGACTGGCGTGACGGAACCGAACCGACACACCAGGCACTTATGGGAATCTTACTCTGCAATCGGGAAAAAGGCAAAAAAAAACTGCGTCTTCCCGCCTGGATGCCCCCTCCCCGCCAACCGCACGCGTCCAAACTCCGACTCTTCCATACTCCTTGAAAAAATCTATTCTATTTTCACCAATAGGCTTATGCCTGCAACCAATAACAACTCCTCCTTTAGGGCGATGCGACACCGCCGTTTGGCACTCCTCGGAGGCATTCGCACTGGGAAAGCCCTGCTAGGGAGTCCGAGAGCGGCGCGCGCAAATACCGGGGAAGCGGAGGAACAAGGAAAAGGCACCCCGGCTGCCACACGGAAATCGGCGTTCGGCGTGTAGCCCGTCCGATGATTCGGGGGAATCGCACGGGTTGTATTTCGGCGGGGCATTCCTCTATCTTCTTTCCTGACCGTTAAGAAGACGGGCAACCGGCAACGGAGGACAGTATGAAGACCCACAAGTTTCTTGCGTTCGATCTCGGGGCCGAAAGCGGCCGGGCGGTGCTGGGCGTGCTGGAGGACGGCCGGCTCCGGCTGGAGGTGATCCACCGGTTCCGGACCGAGGGGCTGGTGATGCTGGGCACCCGGCAGTGGGACCTGGCGCGCATCTATGAGGAAATGTGCGCGGGGCTGGCCGTGTGCGCCCGCGAGCACACCCGGGAGCTGGACGGGATCGCCGTGGACACCTGGGGCGTGGATTTCGGGCTCGTCGCGCGCGACGGGTCGGTGCTGGCCAACCCGGTCCACTACCGCGACAAGCGCAACGACGGCATGATGGACGAGGCGTTCAAGGCCGTGCCCCGGGAGGAGCTGTACCGCGAGACGGGCATCCAGTTCCTGCCGTTCAACACGGTGTACCAGCTCCTGAGCCTCGTGAAGTCCGGGTCCCCCCTGCTCGAGGTGGCGGATTCCCTGCTCATGATGGGCGACCTGCTGGCCTACCTGCTGTCAGGCAAGAAGGCCTGCGAATACACGAACGCCTCGACCACGCAGCTGCTGGACCCGCGCACGCGCACCTGGAACGAGGGCCTTATCGCGCGGCTGGGGCTCCCCCGTCGGCTGCTGCTGGACCCCGTGGCGCCGGGCACGGTGCTGGGCCCCCTGCGGGAGGAGGTCGCGGCGGCGGCCGGGCTCGCGCAGGGCATCCCCGTGATCGCCACGGCGTCGCACGACACGGGGTCGGCGGTGGCGGCGGTGCCCGTGGGCGATGACGGCGCGCCGTGGGCCTACCTGTCCAGCGGCACCTGGTCCCTGCTGGGCGCGGAGACGGACGCGCCCGTGGTCAACGAACAGAGCGCCGCGCTGGACTTCACGAACGAGGGCGGCGTGGGCGGCAAAATCCGCCTGCTGAAGAACATCTTCGGCCTGTGGCTGGTGCAGGAGTGCCGCCGGTCCTGGGAGCGTGCGGGCCAGACGGCCGACTACGCCACGCTGACGGCCGAGGCCGCCGCCGCGGCGCCTTTCCGCTCGGTGCTGAAGGACATTGACGACCCGCGGCTGATGGCGCCGCCGGACATGGTGGCGCTCATCCAGACGCTGTGCGCGGAGAATGGCCAGCCCGTTCCGGAGACGCGCGGGCAGGTGGTCCGCTGCGCGCTGGAGAGCCTGGCGCTGAAATACCGGCGCACCCTGCGCGCCCTGGACGGCCTGCTCGGGCGGCCCACCGAGGTGCTGCACATCATCGGCGGCGGCACGCAAAACAAGCTGCTCAACCAGATGACGGCGGACGCCTGCGGCGTGCGCGTGGTGACGGGGCCCGTCGAGGCGACCGCGCTGGGCAACATCGGCGTGCAGGCCATGGCCGCCGGGGCCGTGGGGTCGCTGGCCGAAATGCGCCGGCTCATCGCCGACTCCGTCGAGCTGGAGCGGTACGCGCCGAAGGACACCGCGGCCTGGGACCGGCTGGACGCCTGAGCGCCCCGGCCTACAGGTTCTCCTGCTCGTCGCGGGCGAGTTCGGCGAGCATGCCCCACGCGAGGGACATGGGGAACGGCTCGCCCTCCGTGCCGGACGCGTCGGTGGACGGGTTCGCCTGGGGCACCCACCGCACAAAGTCCGCGTGGCCGTCCATGTAGAGCACGTTCGCGCCGCCGGGGATGTGGCTGAACATCTCCGCCGTCGTGCCCACCTTGTCCCACACCACGGGGATGGAAGACTGCGCCGTGTTGGCGGCGCCGGGGCTGTTGATGTCCGTGATAAAGAAGCGCTCAATGCCCTCGCGCAGGCGGTACATGGTCAGCTCGGAGTTCGGCGCGACGCGCGTGTTGCCCGCGTGGACGAAGGTGAAGTCCTCGTCGTTGCGCTGTTCCACCAAGTCGTACTGCGCCTGCATCCACGGCTGGACCACGCGCTCGAAATAGGCGCCCAGGAAGAAGCCCTGCCCCCACACCACCGGCACGAGCCAGGAGTTCTCCGGAACCACCCATCCGAAATAGACATAGGACCGGTCGGCGGGCAGGATGCCCGATCCGGGGGTGTACTCCCCGTCCCGCGGGTCGCCGTCCATGCGGTCCACGAGAATGCGGCCCGAGGCGTCCGCGAAATCGCCGCCGGGCTCGAACACGTCCTTCAGGTTTTCCGGGTCCGACGGGCAGAAGAGGCTGTTAAGGTCCGTCAGGTATTCGGGATAGGAAGACTTGAGCGAGAACAGCAGGTTGATGACCCGGATGGATTTGGGGGGGAATTTCCCTCCGGGGGCCTCGCCGCTGTACATCTTGAGCACCAGCCCGAGCTGCTTGAGGTTGTTCTGGCAGGAGGCGCGCCGGGCCGCCTCGCGGGCCCGCGAGAGCGCCGGCAGCAGGATCGCCGCCAGAATGGCGATGATCGCGATGACCACCAGCAGTTCAATCAGTGTAAAGGCGTTCTTTTTGCCCATGTCCGCGTTCCTTGTGTCCGTCCGCGGCGTCACCCTTCGTTTGATATGACCTGCGGCGCGGCGGTATGGTTTCCCTCCCGCCCCCGGCGGCGGCAACCCATGGGAACACGCGCATGAGCCAGGAAACCGCGACGCTGACCCTCCACTGCGAGGACGTCAGGGGCATCGTCTACCATGTGAGCCGGTTCATCTTCGAGAACGGCGGCAACATCATCAACGCGCAGCAGCACGCCGAGGCGCTGGACAACCGCTTCTTCATGCGGGTGCATTTCGACTGCTCCGGCATGGGGCGGTCGCGCGGGGAACTGCGCGGGGACCTGGCGAAGCTCGCCGAGGCGTTCGGCATGAAGACTTCCCTCTCCTTTTCCGGCGAGCGCAAGCGCATGGCGGTGCTTGTGTCCAAGTACGACCACTGCCTCTACGACCTGCTGCTCCGCCACCAGTACGGGGAGATCAACGCGGACATCGCCCTGGTCATCGGCAACCACCCGGACCTGGAGCCCGTGGCGGCGGGGTTCCGGGTGCCCTTCTTCACCGTGCCCGTGCCCCCCGGCGGCAAGGAGGCCGCGGAGGCGCGGATGCTGGAGCTGCTGCGGGCGCACCATGCCGACTTCGTCGTGCTGGCGCGGTACATGCAAATCCTGACCCCGGCCTTCATAGACCGCTTCCCGCACCGGGTGATCAACGTGCACCACGGGTTCCTGCCGGCCTTCAAAGGAGCCAAACCCTACCATCAGGCCTACGAACACGGGGTGAAGCTGATCGGGGCGACCAGCCACTACGCCACGGCGGACCTGGACATGGGCCCCATCATTGAACAGGAGACCCTGCGGGTGAACCACACCCACAGCGTGGAGGAACTGGTCGCGCTCGGGCGCGACATTGAGCGCCACGTGCTCTCCACGGCGGTGCGCGCGCATGCCGACGACCGGATCATGGTGTACCGCCGCCGAACGATCGTTTTTCGGTGAAACCCGAAAAACGAAAAAAATGCTTGCAATGGAAAGGGTTTTGTGGTAGAGTAAGACAGTCCCGGAGGCGGTCCGTTTGCCGGTTCCGGTTGTTTGTCGATCAGCTCCCAGGTGTTCGAGTGTCATAGTCCCGACCTTGCCAGTGCTGAGACGACGTTATTTGTGAAGTCGGGCGATGCCCGGAACAAGGAGCTGTGAAGATGAACATCTATGTTGGCAACCTGTCGTACTCGACGCGTGACGAGAGCCTGCGGGCCGCTTTTGAGCAGTTCGGCCAGGTGGACTCGGCCCGCGTGATCATGGACCGCGAGACGGACCGGTCGCGGGGCTTCGGCTTCGTCGAGATGCCGGTGGCCTCCGAGGGCCAGGCCGCGATCAAGGCGCTGGACAGGGCCGACCTCGACGGCCGGAACATCACGGTCAACGAGGCGCGCCCCAAGGCGGACAACGACCGCCGCGGCGGCGGCGGTTACGGCCGCGGCGGCGGCGGGCGTTACTAGTCCCCAAGTTGCACACAACGGGCCGGAAGCCTTTCGGGGCTTCCGGCCCTTCTCTGTTTCCCACCAGGAGGACACCATGCAGCGCGCGCAGGCCGGCGACCGGGTCGCCGTGAATTACCGGGTGACGAGAATGGACGGGGAGGTGGTGGACGCCTCGCCGGAGGGGGAAACCCTTGAACTGGTGATTGGGGCCAACAGGCACCTGCCCGGTTTCGAGACGGCCGTTCTGGGCATGGCCCCCGGGGAATCCCGGGAGCTTGTCCTCCCGCCGGAGGAGGCCTTCGGCGTGTTTGACCCCGAGCTCGTGGTGGAGATCGCCGCGGAGCATTTCCCCGAAGGAAGAATCCCGGAGACGGGGCGGCGCTTTGTCATGGAGACGGCGGACGGCGGGCGTTCGCTGCTGACCGTGGTGGCGGTGGACGGGGACCAGGTGGTGGTGGACGCGAACCACCCGCTGGTGGGCGAGGCCCTCCGGGTGGAGCTGTCGTTGTCGGCCATTCTCGGCCCCGGCGGGGAACCGGAGACCGCCGTCACCGCTTGAGCAGCATCTTCATCCGCTGGGCGAGGGTGAACTGGGCGCCCTTGAGGTTCACATCGCGCAGCACGGCGCCGTCCATGTCCGTTCCCCTGAAGTTGGTGAACTTCAGCTTTGCGCCGCTGAGGTTGACCCTGACCAGCTGCGCCTCGAAGAAGTTGGTCATCTCCAGCACCGCCTCCACCAGCATGGCCTCTGTCAGGTCCGCCCCGGAAAGATCGGCCTCTGTCAGGTCCGCCTGGTACAGGTTGGCGCGGCGCAGGTTGGCGCCCACCAGAGTCTGGCCTTTCAGGCTCACCCCGCCCATGGTGGCCTGCTCAAAGGACGCGCCCGCCAGGTTCGCCGCCAGCAGGTCAGCCTTGGTCAGGTCGGCCCCCGACAGGACCGCGTTGCGCAGGTTGGCGTTGGAAAGGTTTGCGGCGTAGAAATTGCAGTGGGTCAGGTCCACCCCCTCCAGGTTGGCCCCCGCCAGGATGGCGTTGGAGAAGTTCACCTCGCGCAGGTTGCCCCGGCGCAGGTCCGCCCCCGCCAAGTCCATGCCCGACAGGTCCGGTTTGGACCCCGGCGTGGCCAGACGCCACTGGTTCCACTTGGCGAGGCCCTCGCGCATCTGGTTCACGTGCTGCGTATAAGCCATGTCCTGCTCCTGCCGGCGCAGCCCCCCGCGCCCGATATTCACGCGCACCTCTACAGAGAGTGTATCACATTGCGCAACGGGTGAAAAGGGGAAAAATCGTCAGGCGGCGGGTTCGGGGTCCACCTGGCCCGCGCGCAGGGACATGGGCATGGGGGCGGGACGCTCGCAGACGCTCTCGATCCGCACGCGCGTGCCGGATGCGGCCGCCTCGTGCAGGGCGTGCATGATGTCGAGGACATGAAACGCCAGACGGCCCGTGGCGCGGTGGGCGCGGCCCGTGCCGAGGGCGCGTGCCATGTCGGCGAGGCCGAGCCCCCGGGACTGTTCGGCGTAGGGGTGGGTGAGGGGGATTTCGCGCCAGTCCTCGTGGCCGGGGCGGAAGACACGCACGGGACCGCCGAAGGTGTTGGGGTCGGGAACGATCATGGAACCCTCGGTGCCATGAATCTCGATGCACGGCAGGGTGGTGCGCCACACGTCGAAACTGGTGACCAGCACGCACACGGCGTCGCTGCGGAAGCGCAGCAGCCCCGCCGCATGGGTGGGCACCTCGACAGTCACCCGCTTTCCGCGCTTGGGCTCGCTGGTGATGACACGCTCAGGGAAGGTGACGCGGGTTTCGGCGGAGATGGAAACCACGGGTCCCAGCAGGGTGACCAGCGCGGTGAGGTAGTAGGGGCCCATGTCGAAGAGGGGGCCGCCGCCGGCGGCGTAGTAGAACTCGGGGTCGGGGTGCCAGCTTTCGTGGCCGTGGCACTGCATGAAGGCCGTTGCGGAGACGGGCTCGCCAATCCAGCCGTCGTCAATGGCCTTGCGGGCGGTCTGGATGCCCGCGCCGAGGACGGTGTCCGGGGCGCAGCCAAGGAGCAGGCTGCGCCTCTCCGCAAGCTCCAGGAGCGCCCGCCCCTCCCCGCGCGCGAGGGCGAGGGGTTTCTCGTTGTATACATGCCGGCCCGCCTCCAGGGCGCGGCGGGCCACGTCGAAATGCGCGCCCGGCACGGTGAGGTTCAGGACAATCTCCACCTCCTCGTCCGCCAGGAGCGCGTCCACCGGGCAGGCCCTGGGGATGCCGTGGGCCTCCGCCTTGGCCCGCGCCCGCTCCATCGCCAGGTCGGCGCAGGCCACAATCTGGATGTCGTCAAAGCGCTTTCCCGCCTCGAAATAGCGGTCGGAGATGTTGCCGCAGCCGATGACGCCGACATTCACTGGTTCCATGCGAAGGCTCCCTGCATTTGCGCGCGGGGACAGGCTACCGCGCCGCCCAGAGCATTCCGCGCTTCATGATCTCAAAGCACTCAGGCGTGTCGAAATCCGCCGCGACGTGGCCGAGGGCGCTGTAGAAGACGCGGCCCGCGCCGTACCGGCGTTTCCACACCACGGGCATGACGCAGCCCGCGGTCCAGGGGGCGTGTTCCCCGGTGAGCACGGTGTCGGCGAGCACCTCGTTGGACGGGTCGGTGTGCATGTAGTAGCACTCCGACCGCATGGTGAAGTCGGGGATGCCGGCCATGACCGGGTCGTCCGGCCGCGTGACCCGCACGGTGTAGTCCAGGATGCCGCCGGGGTGGGCGACGAACTGGCCGCCGGTCATGAACTGGTAGTCCGTGCTGTTGCGGAAGGCGTCGCCCATGCCGCCGTGCCATCCCGCGATGCCCGCACCCCCGGCCACGGCGGCCAGCAGGCCCTTTTCCTGCGGTTCCGTCAGGACGCCCATGGTCCAGCAGGGCACCACGAGGTCGGCCTTGCGCATGGTTTCCGGGTCGGCGAAGACCTCCAGGCTGTCAGAGACGAGGGTTTCGACCCCCTCCCCTCGCAGAAAGGGCAGGAAGCGCTCCACGCACTTCCGGGGCTCATGGCCCTCCCATCCGCCCCAGACCAGCACCGCAAACTTCATGTCGGTCCTCCTTCGGCGCGGGGCCGCCGTGTCATCCCTGTTTGGTACAGAGGTAAACGTGGCAGGGCGGAAGGTTGTTCCACACCGGCCCCAACCGCTTCACCGAGGCGAAGCACGCGGGGAGCCGCGCCGTGAGAAAGCGCTTCCCCGAGGGCAGCAGGGGGGTCATCACATAGGCAAACGTGACGAAAACGCCGCCCGGGGCCAGGGCCTCGCAGGTGGCCGCCAGAATGCGGTCCTGCAGGTCGTTGTCAAACCGGGACCAGGGCAGCCCCGAGATGATGGCGTCGCAGCGGTCATGCCCGAGGGCCTGAAGGTGCTTCCGCACGTTTTCCGCGCTGTCCGTGATGATGGCGGCCCCGGGGCAGCTCTTCCGGCAGGCCTCGGCCAGGGGCGGGTTGATCTCGAGGGAGAAAAACTCCGCGTCCGGGTCCTTCCGAAGGAGAATTTCGCGGGTGAACACGCCGTCCCCGGCGCCGAACTCCACCAGCATCTTCTTCCCGGAGATGTCGGCCATCTGGACGATCCTCTCCGCCAGTTCCCTGCTGCTCGGGGCGATGGCCCCCGTTGTCTTGCTGTTGCGGATCACCTCCCGCATGAACGCCAGCCAAGCCATGGTCCTGTTCTCCCGTCCCCTGGTTGTGATCATCAGAAATACTCCGGCATCCACTCCGCGTGCGCCGCAAACAAGTCGTCGCACAGCGAGACGATTTCGTCCGGCGTCAGTTCCGCCGCCGTGTGCGGGTCGAGCAGGGCCGCCTGGTAGACATGGTCCCGGCGCCGCGTGAGCGCCGCCTCCACTGCCAGCTCCTGCACGTTGATGTTCGTCCGGTTTAATGCCGCGCACTGCGGCGGGAGTTCCCCGGCGAAGACCGGGGTGACGCCGTTGCGGTCGGCCACGCACATCACCTCGACGCAGCAGCCGTGCGGCAGGTTGGGGATGAGCCCCGTGTTCGCCGTGTTGCCGCCGAAGGTGAAGGGGGCGCCGGTCTCGACGGCCTCCAGGATGCGCGAGGCGTACTCGTCCGTGCGCGTGTGCGGAAGCGGCGCGTCGGTCACCAGCTCCCCGCGCAGAGCCGCCCACTGGGCGATCTGTTCGCGGCAGCGCCGGGGATATTCGTCCAGCGGGATGCCGAAACGCCCCACCAGCTCCGGCGCGCGCGCCTTGATGAACCAGGGCACATACTCCGCCGAATGCTCGCTGGACTCGGTGACGTAGTGCCCGAAAAGGCGCATGATCTCGAATCGGACCGCGTCCCGCGAACGGTATTCCGGAAGCAGTGCCCGCCGCTTGATTTCGGGGTACAGGTCCTCGCCGTTCCGGGAAATTTCCAGCAGCCAGCCCTGGTGGTTGATCCCGGCGATCCGCCAGCGCAGGTTGTCCTCCGGAAGGTCCAGTTCCCGGCAGAGGCCGGGGGCGCAGGCCTGCACGCTGTGGCACAGGCCGACACAGCGCACCGATGCCGCCCGCTGCACCGCGCGGACCAGCATGGCCATGGGGTTGGTGTAGTTGAGAAGGAGCGCGTCCGGAGCGACCCGCTCCAGGATCCGGCAGTAGTCCAGCAGCACGGGAATCGTGCGCAGGGCGCGGAAAATGCCCCCGATGCCCAGGGTGTCGCCGATGGTCTGCCGCAGGCCGTACTTCTTGGGGATCTCAAAGTCCGCGACCGTGCAGGGCTCGTAGCCCCCCACCTGGACCGCGTTCACCACATAGTCCGCCCCGGCCAGCGCGCGCTCCGCCTTGGCGGCCGGAAAGGCCTCCACCACCGCCGACGCGCCCACGGTCCGGTTCAGGGCCCGCACCATGGCCTCCGAGTCCCGCAGACGGACGGGGTCCACGTCAATCAGGGAGATGCGGGCGTCACGCAGGGCGTCCGTCAGAAGACAGTCGCCCAGCACGTTCTTCGCAAAGACCGTACTCCCCGCGCCGATAAAGGCGATTTTCGGCATGCTAGTTCCCCGGATGACAACGTGCGCAACCAGGCACACGACGCTATCATAAGTTTTGTCGGAGGAGCGATGCAAACCGGGGGCGTTCGTTGAACAGGCCGGACGGGTCCGGCCAATGCGACCGATGGTCCCGGCGCTCTCTTGCGGCGCTCCCCTCCCGCGTGGTCTAATCGCGGGGTTGCAACCGTAAAGGAGCCTGCCATGAAACCGTTCTGGACCCTTCTCCTCTGCGCGACGTGCGCCGTGTCCGCCGCCCACGCCGCCACCGTCGTGATTGACGACGACCAGATGACGCGGATCGACGGGAAGCGCGCGTTCATCCTGGGGGTGTACGAGACGCCGAAGGAGGACGCCCTCTACGACGAGCTGGCGGCCTCGGGTGTCAACCTGGTGTATTCAGGCGCCGACACGGGGGTCATGGACAAGCTGGCCGCCCGCGGCATGTTCGCCTGGATCAACACGGGCGGCCAGATTGACCTGAGCGACGACCCCGAGGGCGGGAAAAAGCATCTGGCCGACCTCGTGGCGAAGTTCGGCGGCCACCCGGCGCTCATCACCTGGGAGGTGCCGGACGAGGCGCTGTGGAACTGCTGGTACGGCGCCACCATGTGGCGGCGCAACGCTGAAGTGCGCCAGCAGCGCGAGAAGATCGCCGCCCTCGAGGACAAGGCGCTGGCCGAGAAGCTGGCGAAGGACCGCGGGGAGGTGGAGCGCCTCTTTGGCACAGGCCGGCCGGCGGAGGCTGAGGCCCTTGCCGACGCCATTTGGGAGGCCCTCGGCGAGACACAGCCCCAGCCCGGCCTGAACCTTTCCAATGCGCGGGAGCGCGCGGACAAGATGGCCGAGGGCATGCTGGCGGGCTATGAGGAGCTGCGCCGCCTCGACCCCGCCCACCCCGTGGTCATGAACCACGCCCCGCGCAACTCGGTTCCCCAGCTCGCCCAGTTCAGCCGCGCCGCCGACATCATCGCCTGCGACATCTACCCCGTGCCCCGCACCCGCCACGTCAACCACTCCGACCTCATGGACCAGACCATGTCCAGCGTGGGCGGCTACACCGAGCGCCTCAAGGCCGCCGCCCCCGGCAAGCCCGTGTGGCTGGTCCTCCAGGGCTTCGGCTGGGCCGACATCCAGCCCGAACACACGCCGGAAGCTAAAAAGGAACTGCGCCGGCCCACCCTCGCCGAGACCCGGTTCATGGCCTACAACGCCATCGTGCGCGGCGCGCGCGGCCTGGTCTACTGGGGCACCGCATACGTCGAGAAGGACTCGGAATTCTGGAAGGACCTCATGCGGGCCGTCCGCGAGCTGGCCGACCTCCAGCCCGTCCTTTCCGCGCCCGACGCCGGCCCCATGATCGAGGCCGACCTCGCGCCCACCTGGGGCTCCCTGGACCGCGGCGTCATCGCCCTGCCCAAGAACACCGACAGCGGGATGTGGCTCCTTGTGGTCAATGAGTGGACCGACCCCCTCACCTACACCCTCCCCCTCGGCGAGGAGCATGAGGGCAAACGCTACACCGACCCCGCCGCGGGCGTGGAGGCCGTTGTAAAAGACGGCGCCCTCACGCTCTCCATTGGCCCCCAGTCCGTCCACGTGCTCCGGCCGGAGTAGGGCCGGAGCCGGAAATATGGGACAGGGTGTCGGGTTGAACCGGCGGGTTCTCTGGTATCATGTCCCCGGCCGGACCATGCCCGCGCCGGGGCCCAACCCAGAGGACATCCCCCCCATTGACGACGCTTCGCGATATTCTGCTGTCTGAAATCC
The DNA here is from genome assembly GCA_012730045.1 of Candidatus Hydrogenedentota bacterium. Lineage (NCBI taxonomy): Bacteria > Pseudomonadati > Candidatus Hydrogenedentota > Candidatus Hydrogenedentota bacterium. The sequence continues at coordinate 57,977 of JAAYBR010000114.1, forward strand.
TGCCCTCGGTGGAGAAGCCCTCGCGGTATCTCGGGAACGAGCTGCACTCGGTCCACAAGGATCCCGCGTCGGTGAAGCTCCGCATCGCGCTGTTTTTTCCCGACGTCTATGAGCTTGGGCTGGGCAATCTGGGGCTCCACCTGCTCTACCATCTGCTGAACGGCCTGGAGGACGTGTGGGCGGAGCGCGCCTACACGCCCGCGCCGGACCTGGAGGCCGTCCTCCGGAAACGCGGCCTGCCGCTGTTCCTGCACGAGTCCAAGGAGCCGCTGGGCGCCGCCGACGCCGTGGGTTTCAGCCTCCAGTCCGAGCTGACCTGGGTGAATGTCCTGAACGCCATGGACCTCGCGGGATTCCCCGTGCGTTCGGCGGAGCGCGCGGACAACGCTCCGCTCTTCTTCGCGGGCGGCCCCACGGCCACCAACCCGGAGCCGCTGTCGCCTTTCCTCGACTTCTTTGTGATGGGTGACGGCGAGGAGGCGGTGGTGGAGATTGCGCGCGCCCTGATGCCCCTGCGCGGCGCGCCGCGCCTCCGGCGGCTGGAGGCGGTGGCGGCCATTCCCGGCGTGTATGTCCCCGCGCTGCATCCCGTGGAGATGGTGGACGGCAAGCCCTTCGCCGACGCCCGCGTGAAGATCACGCGGCGCGTGGTGGGCGATCTGGGCCGCGCCCCCGTGCCGGAGCACTACATCGTCCCCTACACCCAGCTCGTCCACGACGGCCTCGCGCTGGAGGTGCTGCGCGGCTGCACGCAGGGGTGCCGGTTCTGCCACGCGGGCATGACCACGCGCCCCGTGCGCGAGCGCGCCCCGGAGGCCGTCGCCGAACGGATCGGCGGGCTTCTCGACGCCACGGGCCTGGAGGCGGCCACGCTGGTGTCGCTGTCCACCTGCGACCACTCGCGGGTGCGCGAGCTGGTCGGCGGCGCCATGCGCGCGGCGCGCGGGCGCAACGCCTCGGTGTCCCTGCCGTCGCTGCGTCTGGACACCTTCGCCGTCGGGCTGGCGGACTTCGTGTCCGGCGTGCGGCGCAGCGGCCTCACCTTCGCCCCCGAGGCGGCCACGGACCGCCTGCGCGCCGTGATCAACAAGAACATCCCCGACGCCGCGCTGCTGGCCATGGCGGAGGAGGTCTTCCGGCGCGGCTGGGAGCATGTGAAGCTGTACTTCATGATCGGCCTGCCCACGGAGACCGAGGAGGACGTGCTGGCCATCGCGGACCTGTGCGCGCGCATGCTCGCCGTGGGCCGCCGCTTCCGCCGCGACGGCATGCTGCGCACCGGCGTGTCCACCTTCGTGCCCAAGCCGCACACCCCCTTCCAGTACGCGGAGCAGCTCGGGCTGGAGGAGACTTTCGCGCGCCAGCGCCTTCTCGGCGCGCGCCTGCGCGAGATCCGCGGCGTCAAGTTCGGGCGCCACGCCCCCGCCGCGTCGTTCATCGAGGGCCTCCTGAGCCGCGGCGGCCGGGAGGTCGCGGACCTGCTGGAGCGCGCGTGGCGCAACGGCGCGGGCTATGAGACTTGGGAGGAGCGCCTGCGGATCGAGCCGTGGCAGCAGGCCCTGGAGGAGACGGGGCTGGACTCCGCCGTCCTGCTGGGGCCGCGCGACCCCGGCGCGCGCCTGCCGTGGGACCACATTGACACGCGGGTGGACCCCGCCTGGCTGCGGGAGGAGTGGGCGCGCGCCCTGCGCGGCGAGCCCACGCCGGACTGCCGGGGCGGCGACTGCAACGGGTGCGGCGTGAGCGGCGGCCTGCCGGGCGAGTGTCTGGAAATGCGCCGGCGCGGCGCGGCGGCCGCGGAGGGCGAAGTCCCCGCCGCGGAGGAACCGCCCGCGCTCCCCGTCGAGGCGGTCCAGCGCATGCGCTTCCGCATTGGGCGCCGGGGCGAGGCGCGCCTGCTCTCGCATCTGGAGACGGCGCAGGCGTGGATCCGCGCGCTGCGGCGCGCGCGCCTGCCCCTCGCGTACACCCAGGGCTTCCACGCGCACCCCCGCGTCACCTTCTCCACCGCCGCGCC
>JAAYBR010000115.1 GCA_012730045.1 Candidatus Hydrogenedentota bacterium
CGGCAGCTCTTTCCCGGGAACCAAAGCGGCGTCGTTGCCGCCGCACTCCAAAAGGAGACGCCGCGCGCCCCTCCCGTCTCGCCACGGCTTCGGCACCCTCCATCGCCCAAACCGCGCGCCCCCTGGGATCGCCAAGCTCCAGCTTGGCCTCTTGGGTTTTTCCGCGCGGGCCTGTTCGCTCCGTGTTTCCCCGAAAGCCAAGGGGAAGCTTGGCGATCCCAGGGGCACGGCCGCTCCAGCGAACCCGGTACTTTCTTAGCAGGGAGCGCAGCGACCGAAGCGATCTCGTTCTCGCCACGGCCACCCCCCGTCACTGCGAGCGAAGCGCGGCAGTCTCGTTCCCGCCACGGCTCCGGCACCCGCGCCCGGCGAAGACAAGGCCGGCGGGACGCCAGCGGTACGAAAACGTCCAGCGGCGCGCAGTCCCGTACCGCCGGCGTCCCGCCGGCCTCGTCTTCCTTCCAGGGGGAGACCGCCGCTTTTCCCACACGCGCCCGCCGGGGTATACTCGGCACATGGATTCGCGCACCGTCACCCTGAAGGCCGTTGACCGCCTCTCCCCTCCCCGGACGCCGCTGTATTTCTGCAACCGGGATTTCGGGGAGTCGGACGTCGTTAACGTGACGTATGCGCCCGCGGCGGGCTTTGTTCCGTCCGTTCCGGGCATGACGGAGTGGGGCTTTGTGTGGGAGGTGCTGGACGGGACGATGGGCCAGCCGAAGACGCATCCGCTGGCGGATGCGGGGGCCTTGGCAACCTATCGTCCGCCGGACGCCGCCGCGCCGGGGCGCTTTGACGGGGTGGAGGCGGAAATCGCGCAGTGGCCCGGGCGGTTCATCAAGTTCAGTCTGGGGATCACGGGGTTCAACCAGGCGACCTTTCTGCGCGGGTATTCCGCCTTCCTGGAGGACCTCTTCGAGGTGCCGGACCGGGCGGGGGCCGTGCTGGACTTCGTCTTTGACTTTGAGACGGAGATCATCCGCCGGGCGCTGGAATACCCCGTGGACGCCGTCAGCTTTGGCGATGACTGGGGCACCCAGCAGGGCCTCATGATCGCCCCGGAGCTGTGGCGTGACGTGTTTCGGCCCCGCTACGCGGCGCAGTTCGACCTGATCCGCCGGGCGGGCAAGAAGGTGTGGTTCCATTCCTGCGGCAATGTCCACGCGATGCTGGGCGACCTGATAGACATTGGCGCGGACGTGGTGGAACTGCTCCAGCCGGATGTGATGGGGGTGGACCGGCTGGCCCGCGATTTCGGCGGGAAGGTGTGCTTCTGCTGTTCCGTGGACCACCAGCGCCGGGCGATCCACGACGGTCGTGAGGCCATTCTGGACTACGCCCGGCGGCTGCGCGACACCCTGGGCGGCGCGGGCGGCGGGTTTATCGGCTATGTGGAGGACTACGCCTGTCTTGGCATGAGCGAGGAGAACTACCAGCATGTCCGCGAGGCCTTCCATGCGCTGAACCGGTAGGGCGGCTGACTGCCGGAGAAGAGGCTGTGGAGGGGGTCGTGGCGGGCACGAGATTGCGTCAGTCGCTCCGCTCCTTCGCAATGACGTGGAACGTTGTGTCAGCACCATGACGCGCGTGTTCCCGTCATGGCGAACGAAGTGAAGCCATCTCTTGTCGGAATGCCTGCGGTCATTTGGCCCAGGCCGCCCTTCTTGGTGCGGCGGGGCTGGTTTGGGCTATGATGCCCAATGCGTCCGGGTGGGCGCGGGAGGCATGCTTGTGCGTCAGCCGGCGGAGAAGAACAATCTCGGCGTGTTCGGGGGCGTGTTCACGCCCTGCCTGCTGACGATTCTCGGCGTGATCCTGTTCATGCGCGCCAACTACGTGGTGGGGGCCGTGGGGGCCTACCGCGCGCTGCTGATCCTCGTCTTCGCCGAGGGGATTGTCCTCGCGACCTCCTTCTCCACCAGCGCGGTGTGCACCAACACGCGCATGCGCGGCGGCGGCGCCTACTTTCTCATCTCCCGCGTTCTCGGCCCGGAGTACGGGGGGGTGATGGGCATTGCGCTGTTCGCCGCCCAGGCGGTGTCGGTCCCCTTCTACCTTCTCGGCTTTGCCGAAGCCTTCTGCGACACTTTGCCCGGCCTCGGGCTGGTTCCCTGGCGCGTGGCCGCCGTTGCGGCTGTGGTGCTGTTGGCCATCGCGTGGACCGGGGCAAAATGGGCGATAAAGGTCCAGTATGGCATTTTGGCTGTGCTGGGTCTTTCCCTGTTCGTCGCGTTCGCCGGGATTGCCCTCGTTTTTTCTCCGGAAACCCTGGCGCAAAACTGGGCCGGCCCCGTCCCGGGCGCTGCAACGGTTCCTGGCGGGGTGTTTTCTCCCCCCTTCTGGGCCATGTTCGCCCTCTATTTCCCGGCGGTGACGGGCATCATGGCGGGCATCAACATGTCCGGCGACCTGCGCGATCCCGCGCGGAGCATTCCCCTCGGGGTCTTTCTGGCAGTCGGCGCAGGATTTCTGGTCTACGCGGGGCAGATCGTCCTTTACGCCGGGGCCATGCCCCGCGAGGAACTGCTGCTGCGCCCCTATCTGGTCATGACTGAAAACGCCCTGCTGGGCGCGGGGTTTCTGGTGACGGCGGGCGTGTTCGCCGCCACCCTGTCCAGCGCGCTGGGGAGCCTGCTGGCCGCGCCGCGGGTCCTGCAGGCCATGGCCCGCGACGAGGTTGTTCCCCTGATCCGTGTGTTTGCCCAGGGCACCGCCATCGGGGATGAGCCCCGGCGGGGGGTGCTCCTGACCGGTGGCATCACCTTTGCCGTGCTGGCCTGGGCCGGACACACCCCCGGCGGCGCGGGGCTGAACATGGTCGCCTCGGCCATCACCATCCTGTTTCTCGCCGTCTACAGCACCATCAACGCGGCGGCGTTTATTGAGGGCATCACGGGGAACCCCTCCTTCCGGCCCCAGTTCAGGTTTTTTCACTGGGGCATCGCCCTGGCGGGGCTGGTGGCGAGCGCCGCAGTCGCCTTCATCATCTCGCCGATGGTGTCGCTGGGCGTGCTGCTGGTCCTGCTGGCCATGTACCAGCACGCCCGCCGCGTGGAGACCAGGGCCTCCTTCGGCGACGTGCGGCGCGGCCTCTCCTACGCCCGCGTGCGGCGTGGGCTGCTCCAGCTCACCCGCATGGAGGAGTCCCCCAAGAACTGGCGGCCCACCTGCCTCGTCTTCTCCGGACGGCCCGAGTCGCGGGAGACGCTGGTGGATTACGCCGCGTGGTTTGAGGCCGACAAGGGCATCGTTCTGCTCGCCGAGGTGCTTGTGGGGGACATGGACACGAAAGCGCCGGAGCGCCTGCTGGAGCTGAACCGGCTGAACCAGGGCCTCGCCGGGCGGAGCCGGGCCGTGTTCCCCCTGGTGCTGGTGGCCGAACAGCTCGACCAGGGCATCCGGAGCATCCTCCAGACCGCCGGCATGGGCCCCATCCGGCCCAACCTCGCCATGTTTGCCTGGACCTCCACAGAACTGCGCGCCCCGGCCCTGGCCGGACACATCCGCCGCGCCTTCAGCTTTGGCATGAGCGTGCTGGTGCTCCACGAGGGCGCCCGCCCCCCCCGGGACGGTGCGCGCCGGATTGACGTCTGGTGGCGCGGCCAGGCCAACGGGAACCTCATGGCGCTGCTCGGCCACCTCCTCACGCAGAACTGGGAGTGGCGCGGGGCGCGCCTGCGGCTTCTGCGCCAGGTCCGCGGCGAAAGCGACCGCGCGCGGGCCCTCGCCGGACTCGCCGACCTCCTCGTCGCGGCCCGGGTCGCCGCCGAACCCGTCGTGGTCGCCAGCGAAAAGCCCTTCGGCGAAATCCTCCGCGACCTCTCCGGCGACGCCGACTGCGTCTTCCTCGGCCTCAACCTCCCGAACCCCGGCGCCGAGACCGACTGGTACCGCGCCTGCTCCTCCCTCTTCCCGGCCGACCCCACCATTGTTCTCGCCCTCTCGAAAGGCGACGCCGACATCACCGCCTGACGGGCCTTGTCCCGCAGGGGGCGGTTGGGCTATCCTGCGGGTGTGTTTTGCGGCGGTTGCCCCTCTTCGGACGGGGAGGGCGCCATGCAGGAGGTATTTTTCATGCTGAAAAAACTTGTCTTTCTGGGTTTGTTTGCGGCGCTGGCGGTTCCCGCGTTCGCGCTGGACGTGAACAACACCCCCGTCACTGAGCTGACGTCGGCGCGGGTGCGGCGGGTGCTGGCGGTGCCGGACATTATGGGGATGAAGACGCTCAAGGGCGACTTCCACATACACACGATGTTCTCGGACGGCGTGGTGTGGCCGGAGGTGCGGGTGATGGAGGCGTGGATGGACGGGCTGGACGCCATCTCCATCACGGACCATCTGGAGAAGCACCCGAGCAAGGAGGGCGTGAAGGACGACGACAACTTGTCGAACCGGATCGCCTTTCCCGCCGCCGTCCAGCATGACATCCTGCTGGTGAGGGGCGCCGAGATTTCGAAGGACATGCCCCCGGGACACTACAACGCCCTGTTTGTCAAGGACCAGGCGGCCATTGAGAACGAGGACTTCATGAAGTCCGTCGAGGAGGCCATCAACCAGGGCGCGTTCCTCCAGTGGAACCACCCCGGCTGGAAGCGGCAGCAGCCCGAGGTGACCAACTGGAACGACGCGGCGGAGACACTCGTGAAGAAGGGCTGGGTCCACGGCATCGAGGTGTTTAACAGCGACGAGTGGTATCCCGTGGCCTTGGGCTGGTGCATGGACCGCAATCTCGCCGTAACGGCCAACAGCGACATGCACGGCATCATCCGCCAGCAGTACGACCTGACCAAGGTGCAGCGGCCGATGACCCTGATTTTCGCCAAGGAACGCTCCCTGGACGCCCTGAAGGAGGCGATGTTTGCCGGGCGCACGGCGGCCTGGTTCGGCAACAGCCTAGCCGGGAAGAAGGAGTATCTGGAGGCCCTGTTCCGCGCGTCCGTGACGGTCATGCCCCCCCACACGGTGGACCGCGACGGCAACCTGGTCTTTCACGTGAGCAACGCCACCGACCTGCCCTTCGCGCTGACCTGCCCCGCCGCCGGCTGGAAGGACAGCGTCCTCGCCCCGCGCACGGCGATCATGCTGAAGGCCCCCAAGGGCACCGAAACCCTCCAGGTAAGCGTGTCCAACTGCCACACGAACCTGAACGAGACCCTGGCGCTGGAGCTGGCGATCCCCGCGAAGAAGGACAACTGACCCGCCGCGCCGCGGCGGGGGCCATGGAAGGCTTTTCCCCGATGAGTTTTGCAAAAAAGGCCCTGAAGGTCCTGCTTCTCCTGGTCCTCGCCGCGGTGGCGCTGCCCGTCCTGTTCTTGGGCGGGCTCCGGCTGCACTATCTCAACATTGTCCGCCCGGCCCAGACGCTGGTGACCGACGAGTTCCCCGGCCCCCTGGGCGCCAAGGTGAACGTGTTCAGCGGCACCGGCAACGCGTTCTGGATGTGCGGGCACAACACCCCCGCCGCCGCCACCCCCTTCGGCATGGTGCGCCTCGGCCCGGACACAGTCTCCATGCTGGTGGAGAAGCCCGCCCTGAACCGGTCGGGCTATTTCTACGGGGACAACCGGACGACCGGATTCAGCCACACCCGGCTCGTCGGCGCCGACGCCCAGGAGGGCGGTGTCTTCCGGGTCTTCCCCACGGTGGCCTCCCGGCTGAAGAAGGTGACCGCCCCGGGCCGCAAGACGAAGTTCTCGCACCGGGACGAGAAGGGCTTCCCCGGGTACTACGCCGTCAAGCTCCCCGCCGAGGGCGTGCTCGCGGAGATGACCGCCACCCCGCGCAGCGGGGCGCATCGCTACACCTTTTCCGGCGCGGACCCGGCCGTGCTGCTGCTGGACGTCACCAGCTCCATCGGCGACCGGCGCTGCGAGAACGGGACGGTGAGCATCCTCCCCGGCGCCGGGGAGGTCGAGGGGGCATGCAGGCTCTACGGCTCCTTCTCGGGGCGCTACGACGGCCTGGACGTCTTTTTCGCCGCCCGGTCCAGCGTCCCTTTCAGCGCCCACGGCACCCGTATCAGGGAGCAGGTCAAGATGGGGGCGGTCCAGGCGGCGGGCAACGAGCTGGGCATCCTCCTCCAGTATCCCCCGTCGGTGCGGCAGGTGGAGCTGCGGGTCGGCATCTCGTATGTGAGCATCGCCAACGCCCGCGCCAACCTCGACGCGGAGGCCCCGCCCGCCACGGCCTTCCCGGTGCTGGTGAAGGGCGCGCGCGACGCCTGGGAGGCGTATCTGGGCCGCATCCGCGTGAAGGGCGGCACGGAGACCCAGCAGCGCATCCTCCACACGGCCCTGTACCGCACGGCCATGATGCCCACCCTCTTCACGGACGTGACGGGCGAGTACATGGGCTTTGACAAGGCGGTCCACCGGGCGGAGGGTTTCACGTACTACACCGACTTTTCCCTGTGGGACACCTTCCGCACCGCGCACCCTCTCTACAATCTGGTCGCCCCCGGGGAGACGGGGGACTTCATGCGCTCCCTGCTGGAGATGGCCAAGGCGGGCGGGGCCTTCCCCCGCTGGCCCTCCGGCGCGGGGTACACCAACTGCATGTTCGGCACCCCCGCCGACGCCGTCGTTTCCGAGGCCTGGCTGAAGGGCATCCGGGGATTTGACATTGAGGCGGCCTACACGATCCTGCGGCAGACCGCCACCTCCGGTCCCCCCGAGGGATGCCGCTTCGCGGGGCGCGGCGGGCTGCAGGACTACCTGCAATACGGGTACTGCCCGACGGACAAGATGAGGAAGGCCGTGTCCGCCACCCTGGAATATGCGTGGGAGGACCACGCGCTGTCCCTGCTGGCCGGCGCACTGGGGAAGGAGGACGACGCCCGGGAGTTCGCGCGGCGCGCGCAGTTCTACCGCAACCTGTGGAATCCGGCCACCCGCTTCTTCCAGCCCCGCGACAGCCAGGGGAGGTTCACGGAACCCTTCGAACCCCTCGCCCTGAGCTACACGGATTTCAAGCAGAAGTACACCAAAGACTTCGTCGAGGGCAGCCCCATGCAGTGGCGGTGGTGCGTGCCCCATGATCCGGAGGGGCTGGTATCGCTCTTCGGCGGCCCGCAGCGCTTTGTGCCCGAACTCGAGTCGTTCATGGAGAAGACGCGGAAGAAAACCGGCGCCTGGCACCCCGGCAGCCACTACTGGCACGGGAATGAGCACCACCTCAACGCCGCCTACCTGTTCAACCATGCCGGCCGCCGAGACCTGACGCAGAAGTGGGTGCGCCGCATTCTCGACACCAAGTACGCGGACGACTATGTGGGCGTGGACGGCAACGACGACGGGGGAACCCTCTCCTCGTGGTATGTCCTGAGCGCCCTCGGCATCTATCCCATCGCGGGCACGGTCACCTATGAGCTGGGCATCCCCCTGTTCGACGAGGCCGTGGTGGATATCGGCGGCGGGAAGACCCTGAAGGTGACAGCGGAAAACAACGCCCCCGGCGACATGCGCGTGCGCGAGGTGACCGCGGGCGGCACCCCCGTTGAGACGGCCACGCTGACGCATGACCAGCTCATGGCCGCCAACGAGCTGCGTTTCGTCCTCACCCCGCCGAAATGACGCTTCCGGTCAGTTGACGCTGATCCGGTAGATGGCCGGGGAGTTGAACTCCCCCTCCAGGGCGGGGCCCAGCGGGGTTACACCGTCCTCGGCATAGACCTGGACGCTGCCCTTCGGGGAGACGCCTTCGGGGATGCGCAAAATCTGGCGGTCGGGGCCGACGGCCCCCTCGGGAGCACACACCGTTCCGTCCTCGGAGGTGAAGACGGCCTTCTTCTGGAGCCACCGCGCGAAGATCCGGTTGCGGTTGAGCTCCGGCACGGCACCCGCGCCGTAAAGCACGCCCATCACCCGGTTTTCGCGGACCACCCAGCCCAGCGCCACAATGTACCGGTCCTCCGGCCCCGCGTTCTTCAGGAAGTCCACCGGGTCGGCGAAGGCGTCGGGCGTTTCGCCGAGGCTGTACCACAGCGCGTCGCAGTTCATGTGCAGGCCCATGAGGTAGCGGGGCCCGGCCGGGGTGTCCAGCCGTTTCACATCGTTCACCGCCAGCCGCTGGGCGAGGGCCACGCCCTTCAGCGCGTAGGTCATCCCGTCGGTCCCCGCGGCGTGGTACACCTTGCCGAAGTCCCTGTAACTGCTGAAATACAGGTGGCGGGTCTCCCCTTCCCGCAGCAGCACGTTCACGCCGTTGATGTCGGCGTCGTCATAGAGGTCGTATCCCGTGACGCGGACGATGTCCCCGTGCGCCGCGACCCGCGGGGCGGCCTGGTCCAGCTTCGGCAGCGAAAAGAAGGCGGGCTTGTTCAGGTCCTTCGCGTCGGGGTAGGCGGTGCACATCAGCTCGTACCCCCCGCCGGGGGCGTGCTGTGCGTTCACGTTGCAGACATGGATGAACGGGCCGTGCTCGATGACCGTCCGCCGCGCGCCGAAGTCCACGAAGTCCGGCGTGTCCACGGCGTAGATGCGGTCGTTGCCCGTCGGCACGCCGTCCCACGCGCCGTAGAACAGGAGCCATCCGCCGTCCACCGGCAGGGCCGACGGCGCGTAGATGTTCCGGTAGCCCCCGCCCTGGCGGGGTTCCAGCAGCGGGTGGCGCAGGTCCCGCAGGAAATGCAGGGAGCCGCTCCGCCAAAGTGCCTCGTTGAACTCCCCGGCGGCCACCCCGTGGATTTCGAGGCATCCGGGATCCGCCTGGCCGGGCTGCGGGTCCAGCGTGACACCCGAAAGGCCTGCCGCGAGAAGAAGACAAAGCGCTGCCGACATGAAAGACCTCCGTGCGTGGCCGTCGGACCGGCCCTCAGTTGCGGTTGATCCAGGGCAGGGTGAGCGAGCCGAGCCGGGCGGTGTCATTCGGATCCAGCGGGTTCTTGCCCAGGGCGATCTCCCGGAAATCGCTGTATCCGTCGCCGTCCGTGTCGGGGTTCAGCGGGTCCGTCAGGAATCCCCGAATGCCCAGGACCTCCTCGCCGTCGCCGAGCCCGTCCCCGTCCGTGTCCCACCGGTTCGGGTCGGTGACCTGGCCGTAGTGGCCCGAGGTCTCCGCCGCGTCCGACAGCACGTCCCCGTCGCTGTCCACATCGTCGTCGAGCAGGAACACGGTGAGGGTGTGCCGGGTCGCATCCACCCCCGCACAGGGCTCGGCCGCCGCCAGCCGCACCTGAAAACTCCGGGTTCCATCCAGCTCCACATTGTCGTAAACCGGAACGGAGACGGTTGCGAAAATATCGCCCGCAGCGAAGGGGACGGTGCCCGCCCCCTCTTCGTAGTCCCTGCCCGGAAGCGCGGTGTCCGGGAGCAGCGTGTACCCGACCGCCACCGCCTGCGCCGCCGGACGGCTCAGGCGGACAGTGAAGGAGGCGGTCCCCTCGTTTTCCACCACATTGGTCCCCGTGATGGAGAACCGCGCCTCCGGCGCCTCCAGCAAGGGGCGCAGCAGCGTCTCGTAGCTCCGGTCAAACCGCCCATAGTAGTCCGGGGAAAGCGGCAGATCGCACGAGGCGGTGCCCCCCCAAAGCTGCCCGATGATCTGGCCCGTCGCGGAGAGTGCCAGCGGGGAGCCGGACGACCCGTTCTCCGTGGTGCCGGCGCTCCACTGGACCTCGTGGTACCACTCGGGGAAGGCGTTGTCAATGTCCGAAAGCGCCCCGTGGCTGATGCGTTTCCACGACCCGGAGGGATGGTGGAGACAGGTCACCTCCGTCCCCGGGGCGGGAACCCCGGTGGTCCATCCAGCCCGGGCCAGTCCGGCGGGCGGCGCGGAGCGCAGTCGCAGAAGCGTCACATCCGACCCGCCGCCCACATAGCCGGTGCCGCCCATCCCGGCGACGTAGTCCGCCCCGCCGATGGTGCGCGGCCCGGCGTAAATGTCCGGCGGCGCGCCGTTGCAGGACGCCGTCTGATAGAGCCAGTAGAACTCCAGCGTGGACGCCCCCCGGTAGCCGCTTTGCCCGGAGACGCAGTGGTTCGCCGTCAGAACGTAGGGAATGTCGGCGCAGGGGTCGTTTTCGTTCAGCAGCGTGCAGGTGCAGAACAGGATGCCCTGGGAGGTGACCGTGCTGAGCCCGCCGACGGCGGACGCGAAATCCGCCCATCCGGGCTCGCAGGTGGCGTCCAGATGGCACGGGCCCGGTTCGGCTTTTTGCGGCGCTTCTTTCACGGGGTCGCGGTAGATGTGCCCGAGGGTGGAGATTCTCAGCGACAGCGCCCCCGCGCCGTCTTTTCCAAGACCCCGCACCATCACCAGCACCGCGTCGCCCGGGCAGGCGGGCGACCACAGGGGCCAGTCTCCGGCTGGATCGGGCATCACGGGGCCGACCAGCCGCTCCGGGCGCGCCGCCTCCGCCAGCCATACCGACGCCCCCACCGGCACCTCCAACCGGTCAAAGGCGATCCGCAGGGCAAGTGCGCCGGGGGCGTGCAGGCACACCGCCCAGACGGCTTCCCCGTCATCGGCGGTGAACAGCCGTCCCGTCTCCGGAACGACCGGCGTGGCGACGGACTGAAACGCGCCGATGCGCAGGCCCCCCTTCGCGCCGTCCAAGGCCAGCGCCTTGTCCTCCGCGAGGAGCCGCGTGGTGTCCAGGGGGGGGGCCGCCACCAGCGGGGCCTGGTCCCAAGGCACGCCGGACGGCGGGGCCGGCGTCGCGGGGGCGCTCAGGGCCATGCTTCCCGGAACCGTGGGACACTGCGCCGCCGGGCTGTCTGCCGCCCCGGCCGGGGCCGCCAGCGCAGCCGACAGCGCCACAAGCGCGGCGGGCAGGAAACTCATGGCCTGCCGCCGGGAATCACCGCGCCCAGCGCCAGCACGGCCACCACCAGCAGGGCGGCCAGCGCATTGGCGGGATTGGCGATCTTGAATAGATGGCAGCAGCCGTCGTCCTCCTCTTCCTCCCCTTCCCCCTCGCCTTCGCCCTCGGGCTGGCCCTCCCCCTCGCCTTCATCGGGGGGATTCAGCTTTCCCGGGTCGAGATACGGCTGCACCAGCGCGTAGGACCGGTCGAAACGGCCGAAATAGTCGGCTTCATCCGGCGCCTCGCAGGAGGCATAGCCGCCGTAGAGCTGGCCGATGATCAGGCCGCCGTCCCCGGTGAACAGCGGGCACCCCGAGGAGCCCCGCTCGGTGGTCCCGCGGTTCCACACCACGGCGTGAAAGCGATCCTCGTGCATGAGGCGCTCGCCGTCCACCCGGGCGGGAACCGCCCCGAAGGAGATGCACTTTGGGTCGCCCGACGGGTGGTGGATGGTGGCCGTGGCGCGGCCGGGCGCAATGGACTCCGTGGACCACCCGGCATACGGAATGCCCTCGGGCACGGAGCCGCGCAGTTGCAGGAGCGAGACATCTGTTCCCCTGAGGCAGCTGGACGTGGTGAGGATGTCGGCGCCCCCCGTGGTGCGCGGGACGTTCTCCAGCGCGCCCGCGGCGCCGTCACAGGTGTCTGACTGATAGAGCCAGTACACCTCCAAGTTGCCCGCACTGGCCACGTCGCCCACGCAGTGGTTCGCCGTGAGCAGATAGGGCATCGTCGTCTCCGCCACCGTGTCGGCAATCAGCGTGCCCGTGCAGAAGAGGGCCGCAGCCCCGCTGACCTTTCCCAGCCCGCCGACGGACATGGCCGCCGTGGCCCACCCCGCCTCGCAGGCGGCGGGGATGTTGCAGGATCCCGCCTTCTCGGCGGACGCCGCCGCGGGGTCGAGATACAAATACACCAGCCCGTCCAGCGCGAAGGGGGTGAACTCCGTGACCTGCGGGGCCACCCGGCATTCCACCGTCAGCGCCTCGCCGAAACAGGTGGGGCTCCAGCCCGCTTCGGTGACCGCCCAGGCCTCTCCCAGCCTGTCGGAGGGGTAGACCACCAGGTCAACGCCCGGTTCCGCGCGCAGGCCGGTGACGCGCACCCGCTGCCCGACCGCGTCCAACGACCGCAGCGTGAGCGCCCACATCCGCGTGCCGTCCGCCAGCACGCGCCACTCCCCCGCCGTCGCCCCGCCGGGCCCCACCTCCACGGCGGGGACCAGATCATCGGCGACCCCGATGCGGACCAGTCCCTTGGCCCACCCGGCGTCCAGCGCATCCTCCGCCAGCAGCGCCGCGGCGTCCTTCGGCGGAAAGACCATCTGGGGGGCCTCCCCGGCGGCCAGCGCGGGCACCGGCCGTGCTTCCGTCTCCTTTTTGCCGGAGGGGGCAAACTCGGTCGGCTGGCTTCGGCGCACGGGATTCCAGCGCTTCGCGGAGATGCCCAGGGCCTTCACTGCCCGGTCATCCAGCGGCGCGCCGTCCGCGTCAAAATACCGCTCCACCCGTTCTCCCGTCGCGGCGTCGCGGTAAAGGCGGCCCTCCACATGGATTTCCGGCAACGCGGGACTCTGCTCGGTCCACACCATCTCCACGGCATGTCCCTGCGGGGCGGCGAAGTCCGGGCCGCCCTCCCCCGCCTCCGTCCCCGCAAAGGCCGCGGCCATTCCCAAAAGAGCCGCAAGACACCCCGGCAGCGCCCATCCCGCCGACCAGCGCGCCCCGGATCCGACCCGTGGAAGAATACCCATGTCGTGCAACCCTTTCCCGCGCGGGATATCCCCGCGCTCTCCCCAAAGTGTACCCCAAGGACCCGTGCGCGGGGAAATCCCGCCGACGGCGCAGTGCCGCACCAGGGCGCAGCAAGCGGCGCCCCTGCATCCGTGGGCCTGGGGCTTTCGCAGCGGCCCAATGCACGGGCCCGTAGGGGCGCCGCTTGCCGCGCCCTCTTCGTTCGCGGCATGACCGTCGCCCCGCACGACGGCGTGCACCGCCGAACTTGTCATTGTGGACGAAGTGCAATCTCTTGTCGGCAGCGCGTCGGCGGAAGGTATGGCGGGCACGAGATGGCCGCGCTTCGCTCGCCATGACGCGCGGGGATGGGGCCGTGGCGGGAACGAGATGCACGGGCCCGTAGGGGCGCCGCTTGCCGCGCCCTCTTCCGGTGGTTGCGCGCCTCTCTCTCGCGCGGGTTTCAAGACGCCCCGGGGAATATGGTATGCTTTGGCCGCATTTTCCCGGCACACAGGCAGACCTTTCCCCGGGCCCGCAACGGGCCCGTTTGCGAGCAGAACCCCATGCGCATTCTGGATTCCATTAATGGCCCGCAGGACGTGAAGGCGCTGGATCTCCAGCAGCTTTCGACGCTTGCGGAGGAGCTGCGGCGGCAGATCATTGAGACGGTCAACCGGAACGGGGGGCATCTGGCCTCGCCGCTCGGGGTGGTCGAACTGACGCTGGCGCTGCATTACGTCTATGACGCGGCCGTGGACCAGATCGTCTGGGACGTGGGTCACCAGTGCTACGCGCACAAGCTGCTGACGGGCCGGCGCGACGCCTTTGACACGCTGCGGAAGAAGGGCGGCATCAGCGGGTATCCGAAGCTGTCGGAGAGCCCGTGCGACGCCTTCGGCACGGGGCACAGCTCCACGTCCATCTCGGCGGCGACGGGGCTGGCCATCGCGCGGGACCGGCGGGGGGCGGACCACCAGGTGGTCGCCCTCATCGGCGACGGCGCGATCACGGGCGGCATGGCCTTTGAGGCCCTGAGCCACGCGGGCCACCTGGGGCTGGACATGCTGGTGGTGCTGAACGACAACAAGATGTCCATCTCCCCCAATGTGGGCGGGCTCGCGCACTACTTCAACCGCATCATCACGGCGGGCCCGTACAAGCGCGCGAAGCAGGACGTGGGCAGCTATGTGAAGGCCCTGGTCGGCGACCGCATGACGCGGCGCATCCAGGATCTCGAAAAGTCCGTGAAGGGCTTCATCACGCGCGGCGGGCTGTTTCAGGAGCTGGGCTTCAACTACATCGGCCCGGTGGACGGGCATGACCTCCCGCTGCTCATCGAACTACTCCAGCGGGTCAAGACCATCCCCGGCCCCGTCTTCCTCCATGTCGTGACGGAGAAGGGCAAGGGGCTGCAGGCCGCGGAGCGGGACCCCCTGGCCTTCCACGGCGTGACGCCCAACTGCATCAAAACGGACGCGGGCGAGGGGGACGCCGTGCCCTCGAAGGTGGAGGCCGCGCCCCCCGCCAAAATTACCTTCACTTCGGCCTTCTCCGGCGCCGTGCTGGCGGCCGCCGCGGAGGACGACCGGGTCTGCGCCATCACGGCGGCCATGCCCACGGGCACGGGGCTGGGCGTCTTCGCGGAGCGGTTTCCGGACCGCTTCTTCGACGTGGGCATCTGCGAGCAGCACGCCGTCACCCTGGCCGCCGGCCTGGCGGCGGGCGGTCTGCGGCCCGTGTGCGCCCTCTACTCGACCTTTCTCCAGCGCGGCTACGACCAGGTCATTCACGATGTCTGCATCCAGCACCTGCCCGTGGTGTTCGCCATAGACCGCGCGGGATTGGTCGGCGAGGACAGCCCCACCCAGAACGGCACCTTTGACCTGTCGTTCCTGCGCGCGGTGCCGGGGCTGGCCCTGTGCGCCCCCCGGGACAACGTGGACACGGCGCTGATGCTCCGGCACCTGCTGCGCCGCGACGGGCCGGGGGCGGTGCGCTACGCCCGCTGCGCCGCGCCGACCATCGGGGCCGCGGAAGGCCGGGATGTGACCCGAGCCGAAAGGCTGCGCCGGGGAACGGACGTGGTGCTGCTGACGGTGGGGCCCCGCGCGGCGGCGGCCCTGGAGGCTGCGGCGCTGCTCGAGGCGGACGGGGTGCATGCCGGCGTGGTGGATGCCCGGTGGGTCAAGCCGCTGGACGCCGCGCTGCTGGACGAAATCCGGGGGTTCCCGATTTTGACGGTCGAGGAGAACACTCTCGACGGCGGATTTGGCGCGGCGGTTTTGGAGCATTACGAGCGGGAGGGCCGTCTCGGGGGACTGCGCATCCGCCGGCACGGCGTGCCCGATGTCTTCACGGAGCAGGGTACCCGCGCCGAGCAGCTGGAGATGCACGACCTCCATGCCGCGGGACTGCGCCGCACCGTGCTGGATTTCCTTTCCTCCCCCAGTTCCTGACACTTCCCGGCTGTTTTTGTGGTCTTAAGTCCATGATTCGACGTGACAGCCCCCCCAATACCCCCTTCCCCGCCCCTTGTCAGGCCGGCCGCCGCGGCGGCACGCTGCTGGGCCTGATCGCCGCCGTTGCCGCGGTTCCCCTGGTCTGGTTCCTGCCCTGGCTCGTCGGGGCGGGCCGGGAGCCCATTCCCCCGCTGGTACCCGGTGACGCGGCCCCGCGCGCCGCTGCGGCGGTCCTGCGCGTCCCGGGAGACCCGGACGACACCCGGGTGGTTCAGGCCTGGGCCGAGGGCGGCTTTCCCAACTGGAAGACGCAGGGAAAAGTCAGCGCCCCGCGGGTGTGCCTGGCCAAACTCCAGGCGGGCCGGGACATTGAGGAGGTCAACCGGTACCTGCTGGCGGCGGAGCCCTGGGCGGCCAGCGGGTCGACCTGGTCCGCGCACCGGGGGGACTACGACTTCACGGAGGCCACGCTCACCGCGATCCTGTACCTGTTCGGGGAGGACCCCTCGCGGCTCTGGCCCGAAACAGTGGAGCACCTGCTGACGACCCTGCTGTTGGAGGAGGGGAACACTCCGCGCCTTGCCGCCCCGTACACCCTCGGCTACATTGTGGACACGGAAAACCACCACCTCATGACCGAGGGCAGCCGCTACCTGAAAAACCAATGGCTTTTCCGGCGGGGCGGTCCGGGCAGGGAGGGGAACCCCGCCTATGACAACCGCGCGAACGGCATGGAGGCGTGGATGTGCGCCCACCTGCGGGAGACCGTGGAGCAGGGGGTCTATGAGTTCAACGCCATCCCCTACCTCGGCTACACCGTGCAGGCGCTCCTCAACCTGGAGGCCTTCCCGGAGTCGGAGGAGCTGCGCGGGCTGGCGCGGCACATCCTGGACACCATGAACTGGCAGTACGCCCTGGGCAGCCACGGGTTCCGGCGCTGCGCGCCCTTCCGCAGGCGCTACAACAAGGCGCACACCGACAGCCTTCAGAACGATTCGCACACCCAGGTGATGCGCTTCTGGTGCGCCCCCGAGTCGTGGGGGTATTTTTCCGGGCAGCCGGGCAGGCCCCATCAGGAGCTGATTGCCGCGTGCATGCCCTACCGGGTGCCCGAAGCGGTGAAGGCCTGGACCCTCGCCAAGCCCCGGGAGTATTTCGTCCGCATGGGCCGGGGGCCGAAAGCCTGCCCCGAACTTTACAGCGGGGCCCCGGATTTCCTGCTCAGTGCTGGAGGCGCGTTCCGGGGCCAGCGGGAGATGATCGTGCCGCGCCCCATCACGCTGATGCTGCCCGACGCGGAGACGAGAATCAGCCGGTGCTTTCACATTCCGGGCAACGGCCGCTGGTGGTGGTGGAACAGCACAGGGGTCCACCGGCGCTTTGCCGTCGGGCGTTCCCCGGTCCGGGTGCCGGAGCAGTATTCCCCTGCGGCTGAGGGCGGCGGCTGGGCCGTGTTCACCCCCTCTGATGCGCCGGGACTCGCCGTGGCGGTCTTCTCAGCGGAGGAGCTGGGGATCATCGCGCTCTTTCCGGAGGGGGGAGACGGCGCGGAGGAACTGCTCGCCCGGATTTGCGCCGCCAACCCGGATTCGGACGCGTTGCGGGAAAAATTCTTCTGGCCAGACGGGGGCAACATCGAATATGATGTGAAAGCCCCCCGGAACCGGTGGGTCATCCGGCGGGTGGACGGCACAGACACGGACCGTGACTTCGGCGGCTGGCCCATGTGGGACGGCGACATCCCCACGGAGGTCTTCTAGCCGGGACGCGGAACGCCGAGGGCTTCACCATGAAGACGTCCTTTGACGGCCGGGGCCTCCGCAGTTACATCGCGCCCGGAGCGCCTGCAACGCGCACCCCCTGTGACGGCACAGAATCCCCCCTGCGGATCGAGTTCGGGTTTACGCCCCGGTGGTACCGGGACCGGCTGGGGGTGGATTTCTCCGAGAAATGGCACACGGACCCCCTGCACCGTGCGGCGTCCGTGGAGAAGATGCGCGCCCTGCTCCGGAAGAGCTTCCCGGAGCTGCCGATTGGCGGCGATTTTGAGCGCCTGCTGCCGGGAAACCTGGACGGCGCCCACGGCGCGCTGCTGGTCGCCCGCATGTTCGGCATCGGCGCGGTGTATTTCCCCGACAACTGGCCGGCTGCGGAGCACAACCACCTCTCCGAGTCGGAAATCGCCGCCCTCTCCCCTCTTGACCCCGAAAATAACCCCTTTTTCCAGACGGTGCTGGGGCAGATGGAGACCGTCGCCCGCGAATTCGGGCAGATCGGGGGCTATCTCAACTGGCAAGGGGTGCTGAACAACGCGGAGCGCATCCGCGGACCGGAACTGTTCATGGATTTCATGATGAACCCCGGCCTGGCGCGGCACCTCCTCGACGTGGTGACGGAGACCATGATCGCGGGCATGAGGGCTGTCTACGCCCGCCAGGCGGCCTCCGGGGTCACGGTGCGCCACGCCACGGTAAGCAACTGCCTCGTGAACATGGTGTCCCCCGACACCTACCGCGAGTGTCTGCTTCCCTGCGACCAGCGGATCGCGGACGCTTTTGACCTTTTCGGCGTGCACAACTGCGCCTGGTGTGTGGACCCTTACATCGCCGACTATGCCCGCCTGCACCCGCTGGACTATGTGGACATGGGGCTGGACTCAGACCTGGAACGGGTCAGGGGCTTCTGTCCGGACACACGGCGCGCCCTCATGTACACCCCCATGGACCTCGCCAACAAGGCGCTGCCGGAGATTGAGGCGGACCTCCGGCGCATCCACCGGGAACTGGGGCCCTGTGACGTGGTGATGGCGGATATTGAGACGGACACGCCGGACGAGCGCGTGGCCGCCGTGGCGCGGCTGGCTGCGGAGACAGCCGAGGGCGGGTGATGTCGCCCGTTACGGTTTGGGGCTTCCGATCTTGAGCAGCGCGGCGCCGTGGCGGGGAATGTCCCGGCGGTATTCGCCTTTGAACACGCCCAGATCGGTCTTCCGCCAGAGATCCCGCACGGGCAGCGTCCCCTCCAGCCCCAGGTCTTTCCATGTCACGGTGACGGGTCCGGTTTTCCGGTCCAGGTTGAACAAGCCCACCGCCAGGGTGCCGTCCGTCAGGGGCCGGGTCCAGACCTCCATGCGCCCCTCTCGGGCCACGCGCCGCCCCTGCTGTCCAAGGGGGTCCTGATTGACATCCAGCACCTCGTCGTTCCCGAGCAGGTTGAGCGTGAAGGCGTCCAGCCGCGACAGGTCGCAGCTCAGGAACAGGGGCGACGCGAGAATGGACCACAGGGTCATCTGGGTGATCTGCTCGTTGGGCGTGAGCCGCGTGGGGCGGGGCTGCGACAGCATGCCAAGCCATCCGGCCTGGATCATGTCGGGGTCGTTCCAGCCGTTGGGTCCCGCGAAGGGCTCCAGCCCGTCCTGGCCGAACCCGATGTTCGCCATGGCCCCCCAGACGTCGCCCCCGTCGTCGGTGGTGCGCCAGAGGTTGCCCCCGGCGGCGCGGCCCCAGGTCCACACGTCCGCCCTTCCGTACTGGCAGATGCTGAACACAATGTCCCGCCCCGTGGCGTCGAGGGCGTCGCGCATCAGCCGGAAGGGGCGCATCCACGCATCGCGGTCGTCGCCCCCCGCGAAGCGGCCATAGGAGCACCAGTCGTACTTGAGGAAGTCCACGGTCCACGCGCCGTAGGCCGCGGCGTCCGCCGTCTCATGCTTGTAGCTGCCCGCGTATCCCGCGCAGGTGCCGGGGCCCGGCGAGGAGTACAGGCCGAACTTGAGCCCCAGGGCGTGGACGTGGTCTGCAAGGGCCTTCATGTCGGGGAAGCGCTCCGGGTCCCCCGCGATGGCGCCGTCATCGGCGCGGTCGGCCTGCCACGTGTCGTCAATGACCACATAGCGGTAGCCCCGGGCGGCGAGGCCGGACACGGTGAGCCGCTCCGCAGCATCGCGCACCTTGGCGTCGTCCACGTGGCCCGCCCAGACAAACCACGAGTTCCAGCCCATGGGCGGGGTAAGGGCTATCTGGCCGGGGCCGCAGACCACCGTCAGGGTGCGCGTGTCTTTTCCGTGCGCGTTCTCCACGGTTACCCGTGTCTCATAACGCCCCTCTTTCTCGAGCGCGCCGGACAGGATTCCCGTCTCCGTGTCCAGTGCCAGTCCGGGGGGCATGGGGTCCACGGAGAAGCGCATCGGCCCCTCCCCCGTTGCGCCGAGCAGGAACAGGAAGGGGGCGCCGGGGCTGCCGCCGGTGATGCGCGGACCGTGGAGGGCGGCCGCCCTCCCGGGCGCGCAGTCGGCGATTTCCAGCGGCTCGGTGTCAGGATGGGCGAACACGGGAACCAGTTGCCCCGCCGCGCCGTCCTCCACTTCGATCCAGGCGTCCGCCCAGTTGGCGAGGTCGTGGTCATTGCCGTCCCCGGCATCCGTGATGACCAGGTCCATGACCTGCGCCCCCGTGAGGGGGATGGAAATCTCCGCCGGGGGCATGCCGCCGCGCAGCACGCCGGAGTCGAACACTTTTTCGTTGTCCACCCAGACCTCGAAGAGGGCCGTCCCCTTCCCTTCCGTCTGGTTGTCCACCCCGGCCACCGCGTGAAAAAGGGACGCCTTTCCGTTGAGGAGGATGAAGAACTCGCTCTGCGCCTGCACGCCGATGCCCGTCCCATAGGTCACCCCGCCGAGGCGGATGGGCTTGCCCGACACGGACCGGCCGGGCTGGGGTGCGCCCTTGCCCGAGAACATTCGGGAGAGGTCGAGCTTCTCGAGCGGCACCCGCTCGGCGTGCGCGGGGGCCAGGAAGCCCACAAGGGACGCCAGGATGAGGGCGATGGCGCGGTTCATGGGCGTGTCCCTCACGATCCCACCAGGAAGGCATAGCGGCCCGCGAGGGCCAGCGCGACCACCGCCATCACGGGGTGGACCTCCCGGTGGCGGCCGGTGCAGCATTTGATCGCGACGAAGGAGATGCACCCGGCGGAGATGCCCTCCGTGATACCGTAGCCCAGGGGCATGAGGGCCACGGTCATGAAGGCCGGAAGGCTCTCGGTCACGTCATCCCACTGGATTTTCTTCAGGCCGCCAAGCATGAGCATGCCCACCACAATGAGGGCCGGGGCCACGGCGGGGTGCATCGGCGGGACTGGGCCGGGGATGTTCATGGCCGCGTAGTACTGCGGGCCGACATCCTGCCCCACCAGCGCCACCACGGGCGCGAGGGCGATGGCGGCGATAAAGCACAGGCCCGTCACAATGGTGGCCAGTCCCGTGCGCGCCCCCGCTGCAACGCCCGCCGCGCTTTCCACGTAGCTCGTTACGGTGGAGGTGCCGAAGAGGGCGCCCACACAGGTGCCCAGCGCGTCGGCGAGGAAGGCGCGTCCGGCGCGCGGGAGCCGGCCGTCCTTGTCCAGAAACCCCGCCTGGTTGCTCACGCCGACCAGCGTGCCGACAGTGTCAAAGAGGTCCAGGAAGAAGAACAGCGCAATGGCGATGAGGGCGTTGGTGGGGTTGCCCAACAGCTCGGAGAAGTTGAGCTGGAAGAAGGTGGTGAAAGACGGGGTGACCTGCTCCATCTTGAACGGAATGACGCCGGTGAGCAGCCCCAACCCGGTGGTCACGAGGATGCCGACGAGGATGCCGCCCCGGAAGTTCCGGGCCATGAGCGTCGTGATCAGCAGCACCCCGAACAGGGTCAGCAGCGGCGCGCCGTGGCGCAGGTTGCCGAGGCTGACCATGGTGGAGGGGTTCAGCACCACGATGCCGCTCCACTGGAGGCCGATAAACGCGATCAGCAGGCCGATGGCCGGGCCGATGGCGTCCTTGAGGCACGACGGGAACACGTCCAGCACCTTTTCCCGGATCTGGAACAGGGAAAGCGCGACGAACAGCACGCCGGAAATGAAGACAATGGCCAGGGCGGCCTGCCACGAGAACTTCATGGCCATGCAGACCGTGAACACAAACAGGAAGTTCTCCCCCATGCCCGGCGCCAGCGCGAAGGGATACCGGGCGAGAAACGCCATGAGGAAGCACGCGGCGGCCGAGGACAGGCAGGTGGCCACCAGCACCCCGCCGAAGTCCATGCCCGCCATGTGGAGCACCGCGGGCTGCACGAACACGATGTAGCTCATGGTGGCGAAGGCTGTGACGCCCCCCACCACCTCCCGCCGCACCGTGGACCCCGCCTCGTGGACGCCAAAATACCGCACCAACCCGTTCATGGCCGCGACCTCCCTGTTTGCGCCTGCATGCCGCGTACAGTGTACAAGTTTCGCGCCGGACGGACAACCCTGCGGCGGCGGATGCGGCCGCACCGGCCGAACGGGCGGCGTTTGGGGGGGATTCCCCTGACGTTTGGGCGACTGGAAGCCGCCGTCCGTCAAACGGTAAAATAGCGGTGCATGCCGGCCCGCCGCGCCGCTTTGGCGGTTCGCGGGGAAAAAGCGCGTCGGCAGTGTAAACCCGGACAAGGTTTCGCGCGTCTAATTTATGGGACGCGCGGAATAACGGCAACCCAAACGAAAGGAAAGAGACGATGAAGAAGGTTTTGGCGTGTGCGGTTCTGGCGGTGCTGGCGACGATGGTTTTCGGCGTGGTGGTTTCGGCCCAGACGGCGGGCGAGGAGGCCGTGGCCGTGAAGGTTACGGGCGTGAATACCTGCCTGCTGGGCACCTTCGCCCCCGGCGCCGAGGCGGTGGCGGGCATGGAGAAACTGAATGCCCTGAAGGTCACCGAGGCGCTGGACGCCGAGGGCAAGGCGATTGAAGGGATGGCGGGCCGCGTGCTGGTCTATGTGCCCGTGAAGGCGGCCGCCGACCTGATCTCCGGCGATGCGAACGCCGGCAAGAACGTCACGGTGAACGGCAAGCTCTTCAAGGCCGCCGGCGCCCTCGTGGTGGAGAGCTTCGCGGCCGCCGCCGCCCCCGCCGCCGCCGCCGGGGACGACGAGTGGGATTCCGTGGGCACCACGACGGTGACCAAGGGCGCCGTGATCTGATGAGCGTTTTTTGAGTGTTTGCGGGGCGGTTCGTGCGCGAAGCGCGGGCCGCCCCTTTCTGTCCCCGGATTTGCGCGGTAATCAGTGGACATTCGGGGCGCACATTGCGTATTATCAGCAGTGAGTCCGCGCGGGCGGACATGATGGTGGCCAGTGGCTAACACCGGGAGGTCCCCCAATGACCAAGGTGTCGCGCGCAATCCTGAGTTGTCATGACAAGACCGGCCTGGTCGGTTTTGCCCAGTTGCTGAACGGGCTCGGCGTGGAGATCATCAGCACGTCGGGCACGCTCTCCGTGCTGCGGGAGGCGGGCATTGAGGCGACCAGCATTGCGGACTTCACCGGGGTGCCGGAGTTGATGAACGGACGGGTCAAGTCCCTGCACCCCAAGGTGCACGCCGGGCTGCTGGGGGTCCGCGACAACAAGCTCCATGTCGAGCAGCTTCAGGCCTACGACATGAAATGGATTGACATGGTCGTGGTCAATTTGCAGCCGGTTTCGGAGCTGGCCGCGCGGCCGGGCGTCACGCCGGACGAGGTGTTTGAGCAGATAGACATTGGCGGGGTGGCCATGCTGCGGTCCGCCGCGAAGAATTTCCGGTATGTCGCCCCCATTGTCAATCCGGAGCGCTATCCGGCCGTGATGCATGAGATGCGGGCGCTGGAGGGCGGCCTGTCCTACGCGACGCGGTTCCGGCTTGCCCAGGAGGGCTTCGGCTGGACGGCGGATTATGACCGGGCGATTGCCCGGTATCTGGAGTCCACCGCGCCCCCCTCGGAGTAGCCGCCCAGAGGCCCGATCCCCAGGTTCCCCGCGTTGCGCGCCGCCCGGCGCGGGACGTGTCTCAAGAAAAGGAATCCCCATGAAAGTCTTGGTCATTGGAAGCGGCGGAAGGGAGCACGCGCTGGCGTGGAAAATCGCGCAGAGCGCGTCGGTGGAGCAGGTGATCGGCGCGCCCGGCAACCCCGGCATCGCCTCCTTGGACAAGGGGCTGTGCGTGCCCGTGGACGGGATGGATTTCGCGGGCATCAAGGCCCTCATTGAGGAGAAGGACATCGGGCTGACGGTGATCGGCCCCGAGGCCCCCCTGGCGGAGGGGCTGGCGGATTACCTTTCCGAGGGCGGGGACCTGGTTTTCGGCCCGTGCCGCCAGGCCGCGCAGCTGGAGGGAAGCAAGGCCTTCGCAAAGGCGTTCATGCGGCGCCACAACATTCCCACGGCGGACTACGCGGTGTTTGACTCGGCGGACGAGGCGGAGCGCCATGTCCGCGAGAACGGCGCGCCGATTGTGGTGAAGGCCGACGGGTTGGCGGCGGGCAAGGGGGTCACGGTGGCGATGACGGAGGAGGAGGCTGTGGCCGCGATCCGCGAAGCCATGGTCGGCGGCGTGTTCGGCGAGGCCGGCCGCCGGGTGGTCCTGGAAGAGTACATGACGGGCGAGGAGGCCTCGATACTGGCCTTCTGCGACGGCGAGACCGTGGTGCCGATGGCCTCGAGCCAGGACCACAAGCCCGCGCTGGACGATGACAAGGGGCCGAACACGGGCGGCATGGGGGCCTACTCCCCCGCCCCCGTGGTGGACGATGAAATCGCCCGCCGGGTGTATGACGAGATACTGCTCCCCTGCGTGCGCGGCATGGCCGCGGAGGGCACCCCGTACCGGGGTGTGCTCTATGCCGGGATCATGGTCACGGCGACGGGGCCGCGCGTGGTCGAGTTCAATGTGCGTTTCGGGGACCCGGAGACACAGGTGGTCCTGCCGCGCATGACCTCGGACATCGTCCCGGTGCTGGTCGCCTGTGCGCGGGGCGGGCTGGCGGAGGTTCCGGTGGAATACGGCGGCACGCCCTGCGTGGCCGTGGTGATGGCCAGCGGCGGGTATCCCGGGGCCTATGAAAAGGGGAAGGAAATCACGGGCATTGCGGCGGCGGAGCGGGAGCCGGGGGTGAAGGTGTTCCACGCGGGCACGCGGCTGGACGGCGGCGCGCTGGTCACGGCGGGCGGCAGGGTGCTGAATGTCACCGCCACGGGCGCCACGCTGCCCGAGGCGATCGCCCGGGCCTACGGCGCGGTGGACCAGATAAAATTCGAGAAGGCGCACTGCCGGCGGGACATCGGCCGCAAGGCCCTGCGCCGCCTTGGATCCGCCTGAGGGGCGGTCAGTTCTTGTCCGTGAGGCTCTTGGCCTTGAACAGGTCGCTCATGGCGGCGCGCAGCAGCGTTTCTGCGTCCCAGGCCTCCCCGTCGCAGGCGGCAAGCCCCACCGACACCCGCGGATGCACGCTGCAGTCCATGTCGCCGAGCAGGGTGCCCTGCACTTCCTCCACAATCTTCGCTGCGTACTTGCGGGCGTCCCGGTCCCCCGTGTGCGGCAGGATCATGGCGAACACATAGCCCTCGTACCGCGCGATGACGTCGCAGGTGCGCGAGCTGCCCATGAGCGTCATGGCCACCTCGACCAGCATGTCCTCCAGGGACAGCGACTGGTCCCCCTCCTCCGCCGCCGCAGGCTCCTCAAACTCCACCAGGATGCACGACACGGGATACCCGTAGCGCCGCGCCTTGTCGGTTTCCTCGTGGAGCCGCTCGTAGAGGAAGCGCCGGTTCTTGAGTCCTGTCAGCCCGTCGGTGTACACGGGATCCTCGAGCGGCGTGGGGAGCGGCCCCGTGGCGGACCGGGTGCGCAGCGCCGAATCCACCAGCACCATGACAAAGGGCAGGTTGTACGGCTTGACGATGTAGTTGACCGCACCCAGGGAATAGCCGTGGTCCACGTCCGTGGAGGAGCCGCGGGCCGTGACAAACACCACCGGAATGTCGGAAGTTTCGGGGCGCGCCTTCAGGCGGCGGCACACCTCGTAGCCGTCGAGGTCGGGCAGGCCGACATCAAGCAGAATAAGCTCAATGTCCCCCTGCGCGCACCGCTTCAGGGCCTCGGCCCCCGTGTGCACCGCAACGGCCTCGTAGCCGTTCAGATGCAACCCCTCGCACAAAACCAGCGCCTCGTCCACGCAATCGTCCACCACACAAACTTTAAATGCCTCCACCGGAAGCCCTTTCAGTGACAAACACGTCAACCGTCCAAAACCTCTCCGTGCCACCTCTTACAGGAAGTTTACCAGTATTTTGCGATTTTGGCAAATCCTCACGGGCGTTTTCTGCAAAAGAAAGAGGCTATTTCTGGTCGGATGCCTCCAAGGGATGGTCCTCAAGCCGTTCCAGCCCCATGTCATCCCCAGCGCTATTCCCTTTTTCGCCAGGACGTCCGACTGTGGCGGGATCGTTGTTGGCAAACATTCCTGATTCCACTTTTTCCAGCCAGGCGGCCACGGTATCCGCCTCCCGCGAGCCCGCAAACCGGTGGGTGAACCCCCCGGCGAGGGTGGTGCATCTGGCCGCGCCGTCGCTCTCCCGCTGGAGGATGGCGGCGCAGCGCCAGAAGATCAACAACGCCTCTCCGGGCGACTGGAGGAGGGCGATGGCCTTCTCAAAGCAGGCGGCGGCCTCGTGGGGCTGCTCCAACTGGACGAAGTTGGCGCCGGCGCTGATCCAAAGTGCCGGGTCTGCGGGGTGGATGCGTGCCAAGGCCAGGTATTCCCTGGCGGCGGCCCCGTGGTCGCCGAGCCGCTCCAGGGCCTCGGCGGAGCCGGTGCGGGGGCGCTCCACCCCGTCGTCCCCGGGATGCAACACCGTGTCCACCAGCAGTTTGGAGAGCAGGGAGACGCCGACATGCCCATACAGGGCGAAGGCGGCCACGAAGAAGCCTATGGCGGTGAAGATGTAGAAGACCGGCGCGCGCTGGAGGGTGCCCCGGAGCACGATCAGCTCGACCCCGCAGGTCAGGATGGCCCAACAGACGACCACCACCTGGGCCCGGGGCGACAGTTCCTCCAGGAGGGCAAACCGGCGGTGCAGGAGCCAGACGCCCACCACAAGAAAAACCGAGATGTTGGCCAGGGCGAAGCCGTCGCGGACCGGGTTTTCCAACAGGGAGATTTCCACACGCGGCGCCTTTCACGGCGTTCGTTGCCGGGTCAAAAGATAGCGCGGCCGCCCCGGCGATGTCCAGTTTCACGCCCTCCCGGAATTGAAACAATCCGGTCCGCGCGTGTAAGATGGAGACCTGCGGGAAGCGGCCCCGGCCCCGCCCGGCGGCCCGGATTCTGGCGGGATTCCTGTTTCGGCGTCCGTCCGGGCGCGGTCCCACATCGAGAGGTGTTTTCCATGAAACTCACTGTGATTGGCGGCGGAAGTTCCTATACCCCCGAACTGCTGGACGGCCTTTTCTCCCGTTTGGACAAGATCCCCGTGAGCGAGGTCTGGCTCATGGACAAGAACCCCGGGCGCCTCGCCATCAACAAGGCCTTCGCCGGGCGGATGGCCGAGTGGCATGGGAACCCCTTCACGGTCCACGCGACCGGCGACCTGCGCGAGGCGGTGCGCGACGCCCGCTACGTTGTCACCCAAATCCGGGTGGGCGGGATGCAGGCGCGGATCAGCGACGAGAAGCTGGGGCTGCGCCACGGGATCGTGGGGCAGGAGACGACCGGGGTGGGCGGATTCGCCTGCGCCCTGCGCACCATTCCGCGGATTCTCGAGGTGGCGCACGCCATGGAGGAGCTGGCGCCCAAGGGGTTCCTGGTCAACTTCACCAACCCGGCGGGCATTAACACCGAGGCGGTCCTCAAGCACAGCGCCATCCGCACGGTCGGCCTGTGCAACGTGCCCATCGGCATGATCATGGACGTCGTCAAGCACTTCGGCGGCGGGGTCCCGGAGGTCGAGCTGGACTATGTCGGGCTCAACCACCTCTCCTGGGTGCGGAAGTTCACCGTGAAGGGCGAGGATGTGACGCAGGCCGTGCTGGAAAAGTTCATCGAGCACGCCGAAGAGGAGTGGGAGGTGGAGGAGGTCCGCGAGAACATGATCACGGCCATGCGGCGGATCGGCATGTTCTGCAACTACTATCTCCAGTATTTCTACAGCACCCCCTCCGTGCTCGCGTCGCTCAAGGCGAAGCCCTGCACGCGCGGCGAGGAGGTTGTGAAGGTCGAGGAGACGCTCTTTGCCAAGTACCGGGACCCGGAACTGAAGGAGAAGCCCGAGGAGCTGGGCAAGCGCGGCGGCGCGCACTATTCGACCGCCGCCTTCCTCCTCGTGGACGCCATCGAGAACAACCGCGGCAGCCGCCAGATCGTCTGCTGCCGCAACAACGGGGCCATCCCGACGTTTGACGACGACGTGTCGGTCGAGGTGCCCGCCGTCATCACCTCGGAGGGGGCAGAGGCCATCCCGCAGGCGGCCCCCGCGCCGGTGATCCGCGGCCTCATGCAGAACATCAAGGCCTATGAGTCCCTGACCGTGGAGGCGGCGGTGCGCGGCGACCGCAGGGCGGCCTTCGAGGCGATGCTGCTGCACCCGCTGATGCCGGACGCCAACGGGTGCGTCGCCCTGCTGGATGAACTGCTGGAGATCAACCGCCCCCACCTCGCAGGGACGTTTTTCTAGGGGCGGGGCGCGCCGGACCACAATTAACCAGGAAAAGGAGCCCAACGCATGACACAGCAGGCCGTTTGCGAGACGACCCTTCCCGGACGCGGCCCGGACAAGCGGGGCAAGGTGCGCGACATCTACGACCTGGGGGACCGGCTGCTCATCGTGGCCACGGACCGGCTTTCCGCCTTTGACTGGGTGAACCCCGTGGGGATTCCCGACAAGGGCCGCATCCTCACCGCCATTTCCCTTTTCTGGTTCGGGCAGGTGGGCGGCGTCTGCCGGAACCACCTCATCTCGGCGGACATCGCCGATTTTCCGGTGGAGTTCCAGGCGCACCCCGAGACGTTTGCGGGCCGCTCCATGCTCGTGCGCAAGTGCGCCATTTTCCCCGTGGAGTTTATCGTGCGCGGCTACCTCGCAGGCAGCGGCCTCAAGGAGTACCGCCGGCAGGGCACCGTCTGCGGCATCCGCCTGCCGGAGGGCCTGGTGGAGGCGAGCCGGCTGGACACGCCGATCTACACCCCCTCCACCAAGGCCGAGTCCGGGCACGACATCAACATCAGCCCGGAGGAGGCGGGGCGCATCATCGGGGAGGACTGGAACCGCCGGGCCTCCGGCGCCGCCCTGGAAATCTACGGGAAGGCCCGCGACATCGCGGCGGCCCGGGGGGTCCTCCTCTGCGACACCAAATTCGAGTTCGGCGTGCTGGACGGCGAGCTGATCCTTGCCGACGAGATTCTCACGCCGGACTCCTCGCGGTTCTGGCCGGCGGACAGCTACGCGCCGGGCCGGCCGCAGCCCAGCTATGACAAGCAGTTCGTCCGGGACTATCTGGAGACGACGGGATGGGACAAGAACTCGCCCCAGCCCC
Source organism: Candidatus Hydrogenedentota bacterium (assembly GCA_012730045.1). NCBI lineage: Bacteria > Pseudomonadati > Candidatus Hydrogenedentota > Candidatus Hydrogenedentota bacterium. The sequence goes on from JAAYBR010000115.1 coordinate 28,357, forward strand.
CGCTGCCGGAGGAGGTCGTGCTGCGGACGCGTGAAAAGTATTTGGAAGCCTACACCAAGCTCACCGGGCGGAAGGATTTGTAAGTGTCAGAATCACATGCGGGGCGGGATGCCGCCCTTCCGGGTTCGGCCGCGGGCACGGCCGGCCCCGGGTTCGACGACGACCGCATGCGCGATGAATGCGGCGTGTTTGCCGTGCACGGGCACCCCGAGGCCCCCAAACTCATCTACCTCGGCCTCTACGCCCTTCAGCACCGCGGCCAGGAGGGCGCCGGCATCGTCTGCGCGCGGGACGGCGCGCTGACGGCGCACCGCGGCGTGGGGCTGGTGGCGGACATCTTCAAGCCGCACCGCCTCGCCCGCGTCGCGGGCGACCGGGGCATCGGCCATGTCCGGTACTCCACTTTCGGCGCCAGCAACCTGCGCAACGTGCAGCCCCTGGTGGTGGACTATGCCCGCGGTTCCATGGCCGTGGCGCACAACGGCAACATCACCAACGCCGCCGTGCTCCGCGAGACGCTCGAGGAGCAGGGCGCGATCTTTCAGGCCACCACGGACAGCGAGGTGATCCTGCACCTCCTCTCCCGCTCGAAGAAGGGGACCTTCACCGAATGCCTGGCGGAGGCCCTCGCCAAACTCGTGGGCTCCTACTCCGTCGTGGCCACGGACGGCAGGGTCGTCGTGGCGGCGCGCGACCCCCTCGGTTTCCGGCCCCTGTGGCTGGGAAAGCTGGACGACGCATGGATTGTCGCCAGCGAGACCTGCGCCCTCGACATCATAGACGCTGAATGGGTCCGGGAGATCGAGCCCGGCGAGATCGTCACCATCAGCGACGAGGGGGGCGTCGCGTCCTGGCGCCCCTTCCCGAAGGCGGTGCCGAAGCAGTGCGTCTTTGAGTTCATCTACGTCGCGCGGCCCGACAGCGTCATTTTCGGGCGCAGCGTGGACGAGGTGCGCAAGAACCTCGGGCGCGCCCTGGCCCGTCAGGCGCCGGTGGACGCGGACGTTGTCATGGCCGTCCCCGACTCCAGCAATCCGGCGGCCCTCGGGTACTCCCACGAGTCGGGGCTGCCCTTCGACATGGGCTTCATCCGGAACCACTATGTCGGCCGCACCTTCATCGAACCGGACCAGGGCATCCGCGACTTCGGGGTGAAGATCAAACTGAACCCCGCTCGTAACGCCGTCGAGGGGAAGCGCATCGTGCTGGTGGACGACAGCATCGTCCGGGGAACCACCGCCCGCAAGATCATCACGATGCTCCGGCGCGCGGGGGCGAGGGAGGTCCATTTCCGGGTCGCCTCGCCGCGGATCATCAACTCCTGCCACTACGGGATTGACACGCCGAACAAGACCAAGCTCATCGCCCACAACATGAGCGTGGAGGAGATCCGCGACTTCCTCGGCGTGGACTCCCTCGCCTATCTGGAGCTGGACGCCCTCCTGGGCGCCACCGGGTGCGACCCCGCCTCCTTCTGCGCGGCGTGCTTCACGGGCGCCTATCCCACGGCCGTCCCGGACGACTTCGTGTCGCGGAACCACAACACGCGCCACGTGGACCACAGCAACGACACCTCCAACGCGTAGCCCCGCCCGGGCCGCGCGGGGAAAGAAAAGCCGCCTTCGGACCGAAGTCCGAAGGCGGCTCTTGTGTTTCCCATGAGGCGTCCGCGTCAGACGGCCGCTCCGCTCTTTGTGCCGCCGCTGCGGCGGTGGCGTCCGCCCCGGTCCTGCTGGGCCGGCCCCTCGGCCTTGAGGACCTTCGTGAAATTCATATTCTGGAAGAGGAGGACGATGGGGCTCGCGATGAAGATGGAGGAGTAGGTGCCCACCATGATGCCGATGGTCAGCACGATGGCGAAGTCCTGGATGGCCTCGCCGCCGAAGATCGCGAGCACCACGGTGACGAACAGAGTGGTCAGCGAGGTGAGCAGCGTGCGGCTCAGGGTGACGTTGATTGCCCCGTTGAGCACGGTCATGAACTTGATGCCCTTGCCGCGGGATTTCTCCATGTCCTCGCGCACCCGGTCAAAGACCACGATGGTGTCGTTGATCGAGTAGCCGAGGATGGTCAGCAGCGCCGCGATGACGCCCATGGAAATCTCGCCGCCGAGCAGGGAGAAGGCGCCCACGGTGAATAAGATGTCGTGCACCAGGGCGAGCACGGCGCCCAGGGCGAACCGCAGCTCGAAACGCACCCACACGTAGCCGATGATGAAGACCAGCGCCCAGAACAGCGCGTTCAGCGCGTCCCAGCGGAGCTGCGCGCCCACGGAGGGCCCGACCGTCTGCTCGTCCTCGACCACCACCTCGTCCAGGGTCTTTCCCGGGGTCAGGTGCAACAGCGTCTCCTGGATGCGCTCCGCCACGGTGCGCACGGTGGCCGCCGCGCCGTCCACGCCGGCGGTAGTATCGCGGGTCACGTCGCCCACGCGGATGATGAAAAGGTTGGGCCGGTTGGACTCGTCCGAGGTCTCCTGCACGACCGGGTTGGTGAACCCGGCGGAGGTGAGGGAGGACCGAACGTCCTCAATGGGTATCTGCTGGTCGGCCTTGACGGAGAGCACCAAGTTGGTTCCCTCCCGGAAGTCCACGCCGAAGTTGTCCATGCCGCGGGTGAAAAACCAGACCATGCCCACGGCGATGCACGCAAGACTCACGGAGATGACCACCTTGCGCACCTGTATGAAGGGGATGCCGGGGTTGGCCGGCACCAGGGCCAGCATCCGGCACTGGGTGAGCAGCTTCCGCTCCAGGGCGAAGTCAACCAGGCCCTTGGTCAGGACGAGGGAGACAAACAGGGTGGAGCAGATGCCGATGCTGAGCGTAAGGGCGAAGCCCTGGATCGGGCCGGTGCCGAACTGCATGAGCACGGCGCCCGCGATGAGCGTGGTCAGGTTGGCGTCGAGGATGGTGATGCCCGCGCGCTTGAAGGCGCTCTCGATGGACGCCAGGACCGTGTGGCCGAGGCGCAGCTCCTCGCGGATGCGTTCGTAGATGAGCACGTTGGCGTCCACCGCCATGCCCATGGTGAGCACCAGTCCGGCGATGCCGGGAAGCGTGAGCGTGAGGTTGAAGTACGCCATGGCCGCGATGATGAGCAGGGCGTTTGCGATGAGGCCCAGGATCGCGACGATGCCGAGGCCCTGGTAGTAGAACACCATGAAGACGCCGACCAGCGCAAGGCTCGCCAGGGACGAGGTGACGCCCTTGCGGACCGTGTCCGCCCCGAGGCTCGCGCTGACGGTGCGGGTGAACTCCTCGCGCACCGGGATGACCATGGAGCCCGAGTTCAGGGCGATGGCCAGGTCGCGCGCCTCCTCGCCCTCGAAGTTGCCGGAGATCTGGCCGCGGCCGACGATGCGGTCGCGGATGGTCGGCGCGGAGACCACCACGCCGTCCAGGACGATCGCCATGGGGTTGCCAATGTTCTGCTCGGTGGCTTCGGCGAACAGCTCGCTGGCCGCCCCGTTGAAGGCGAAGAGAATCTGCCAGTAGGGCGGGTTGGACTCGTCGGGCAGCGCGGCCGAGGAGGCCAGCCCCTCGCCGGAGGCGATGGGCTTCTTGTCGAGCACGTAGAGTTCGTACTCCTGGACCTTCTCGTAGGGCTTGGGCTTCTGGCTGAAGGCCACGATCTTTTCCTCGGGAATGACCCCGGTTTCGGCGGCCTTCGCCAGCACGCGCTCGACGCGCTCGTAGTTCTCCAGGGTGACGGTGAGGGCGTCGGCCCGCAGGGCCGAGAGCTTCACGAAGGGCAGGAACTCCTCCGGGAAGGTGTCGCGGATCTTGGAGAACACCTGCTGGGCGGCGTCCGGGCCGGCCACGATGTGGAAGTTGAGCATGGCCGTCTTGGTGATGAGGTTCTTCGCGCGCTGGACATCCTTCTCGCCGGGCAGCTGGATCTGAATCTGGGTGGTTCCCAGCGCCTGGATCACCGGCTCCTTCGCCTCGAAGTCGTTGACGCGCCGCGTGATCTGGTCCAGCACCGTCTGCTGGATTTCCCGCTCAATGTCCGCGTCGCTGTACTTGCTGTCGCGGTACTCCTTGAGGCGCTCAGGGGAAAGGTCTTTGATGTCGAACCCCAGGACCATGTGGATGCCGCCCTGGAGGTCGAGGCCGAGGTTGATCACCCGGCTCCGGTCGCACTGCGCCCAGCGCTTGACGCCGAGCACCTGCCGCTCAAAGTAACTTGGGCGCTTGCGCGCAAGCTGGTCCTCCTCCGCCTGCCAGGCGGCCATGCGCGCCCCGCGGGTCTCCTCGGAGAGGACCATCCACCCGATGGTCGGGTAGACGTAGTAGGCGGCCATAGCGAGCACGCCCCAGATAAGGATTGTCCGATAGATGTTCTTGGCCATGAGAAACTCCACTGATGCCGAATGTTCGGAATGGTCGCCGCCGTCCGGGGGCGAAGCCCGGAATGGTTTACTTGCCTGTGCTCTTGGGCTCCACCTTCGCGATGGCCGCCCGCAAAAACTCCATGGTCACGTTGTCGTCCACGCGCAGGATCACCCGGTCCTCGCTGAGGTTGACCACGGTGCCGCACACGCCGCCCGTGGTGATCACCGCGTCGCCGCGCTCGACGGCGGCCAGCATCTGCCTGCGCTCCCGCTCGCGTTTCTGCTGCGGACGGATCATGAGAAAGTACATGATCGCGAAAAAGATCACCAGCATGGGCAGCATGCCGCCCAGGGCGCTCTGGGGCGAGGCCCCCTCGGCGGGGGCCTCCGCGGCCTGCTCAACTGCCTGCGCGGTCAGAAATCTCCACACGTGGGTCGTCCTCCTGTTGGGGTAACCGTCTCCCGGGGAAGGTCAGACACCATCTTCCCCGCGGTAAGACTGGAGAAAAGCGTCTTTGAACTCCCTGAAGCGCCCCTGCCGGATGGCGGAACGTGCCCGGGACGCCAATTGTAGCATAAAGCAAATGTTGTGTAAAGTATTCAGACGCAGGGCGAGAATCTCCCCCGCCCGGAACAGGTGCGAAAGGTAGGCCCGGCTGTACCGCGCGCAGACCGGGCACGGGCATCCGGGGTCGAGGGGGCCGAAGTCCCGCGCGTGCCGCGCGTTCTTGATGTTCACCCTTCCCCCTGCCGTGAAAAGGGTCCCGTTGCGCGCGTTGCGCGTCGGCATCACGCAGTCGAACATGTCCACGCCCAGCCCGATGCCCGTCAGGAAGTCGTCCGGCGCGCCCACGCCCATGAGGTAGCGGGGCCGGTCCTCCGGGAGGATGGCGGTGCTCCAGGCCACGGCGGCGGCCATCTCCGCCTTCCCCTCCCCCACGCTCACCCCGCCGATGGCGTATCCCGGAAACCCAATTTCCACCAGGGCTTCCGCGCACTCGCGCCGCAGGGCCTCATGGGTGCTTCCCTGCACGATGCCGAACAGCGCCTGGGAGCCGTCACGGGTCTCCTCCCACCGCGTCTTGCAGCGCCGGGCCCACGCCACGGTGCGCCGCATGGAGGACGCCGCCCGGTCGAAGGGGGCGGGGTATTCCGTGCATTCGTCGAGGCACATGATGACGTCCGCGCCGATTCCCTGCTGGATGTCCATGGCGGATTCCGGCGAGAAAAAGTGGCGGGAACCGTCCAAGTGGCTCTGAAAGGCCACCCCCTCGTCCGTGACCTTGTTCAGCGCCGACAGGCTGAAAACCTGGAACCCGCCGGAGTCGGTGAGCACGGGGCGGTCCCATCTCATGAAACGGTGGACGCCGCCGGCGGCGCGCAGGGTCTCCACGCCGGGCCGGAGGTAGAGGTGATAGGCGTTCGCCAGGATGATCTCCGCGCCCAGCAGCTCGAGGTCCTCGGAACTCAGGGCCTTCACGGTCGCCTGGGTGCCCACGGGCATGAAGACCGGGGTCTCCACCGTGCCGTGGGGCAGCGTGAGCCGCCCGGCACGGGCGGCGCAGCCAGGGTCGCGCGCCTCGACGCAAAAACGCATGTCACCATCCATGGGCCGGGGGCCTTTCAAAAGGGAACGCCGCCGGACCGCTCGGCGTCCGGCGGCGTGCAAATCACTGCATGGGAACGGGTTACTTCTTCTCGATGGTTTTGGGGACGACCTGGTCGTAGTTCGGGTCGGCCTTCAGCTCTCCCTCCCCCGCCGCCCACTTCAGGTTGTCCGCGATGAGCTTCTTGAACACGTCGGCCTCCCACACGGCATCGTTGTGGCCGAGGCCGTTGTACAGCACACGGCCCTGCCCGTAGGCGCGGCACCAGATGATCGGGTAGTCGGGCATGTTGTATTTTTCCTGCCGCTCGCGCGTCTTGTCCCCCACCTCCAGCAGCGCCAGCACGTGCATCTTCCCGGTGTTCAGGTTCTTGTTGATGTACCACTCCTCGAAGGCCGCCCAGCCGTCGGGCAGGCTGGCAATGGCCGGATGGCCCGGACTCGTTATGCGCAGGGCGCCCTTGAACTGCTGGCCGTGGGTGTCAAACTCGCCGCCAATCATCTCGATGTAGCTGCTGACCTCGCCCTCCTTGCTGTGGAAGGAGTCCGTGGCGGAGTGCAGGCCGACAAACGACCCGCCCGCGCTGATCCAGTCCAGCAGCTCCTTCAGGCCGTTCTCGCCCATGGGGGGCTGGCCGTCGGTGCCCTCCTCGGTCAGGAACCCGGTGGTGTAGAAGATCACCGTCTTGTAGTTCTTGAGGTTCTCGGCGGTGATCAGGCTGGCGTCCTTGGTGCATGTCAGCTCAATGCCCATCGCCTTGCACACTTCCGTGAGCACTTTCTCCGCCACGCTGGGCTGGCCGTTCTCCTGCTTGATCGCGCTGTGCTCGAATCCCGCCGACTTGCTCAGGAAAAGCATCTTCGCGGGCGGGTCGGCGGCATGGGCGGCCGCGCCCGTCAGGCACACAACGGCCACAAGGGCCAGGGAAAGCGCAGATCGCATGGTTTTTCCTCCGGGCGCCCGCGGGCGCCGGTTGACAACTCCGTCCGTCAGACGGTGTATAGTGTAGGGCATGCCGGGGCCGCAGTCAAATGGGCCGGCCCGGTTGAAGCGGGGCGGCGGTATCGCGGAAAATGGGCGGGAACGGCAGCCGGGAGCCGCAGGCATGGCATCGGTTTCGGACATACCCAATGTGAGGATTTTGCCCGACGACGTGGCAAACAAGATCGCCGCCGGGGAGGTCGTCGAGCGCCCCGCCTCCGTGGTGAAGGAGCTGGTGGAGAACGCCCTCGACGCGCGGGCCACCCGCGTTGTCGTGCGCATTGTGGCGGCGGGCCGCCAGCTCATCGAGGTGCAGGACAACGGCCACGGCATGTCGGAGCAGAACGCCCTGCTGGCCATCGAGCGGCACGCCACGAGCAAAATCCGGTCCGCCCAGGACCTGGACGCCATCAAGACCCTCGGGTTCCGGGGGGAGGCCCTCGCGAGCATCGCCTCCGTGTCGCGTTTTCTCCTCACCACGCGCCGCGCCGCCGACGCCGAGGGCACCCGCCTGCGGGTGGACGGCGGCGTGCTGCGGACCGTGGAGAAGACCGGCGCGCCCCCCGGCTCGATGGTTTCCGTGAACCGGCTGTATTTCAACACCCCCGTCCGCGCGAAGTTTCTCAAGGGCATCGCCACGGAGCTGGGGCACTGCATTGACGTGGTCCAGCGCCACGCCTTCGCCCACGAGGGCGTCGCCTTCCAGCTTTTCCACAACGACAAGGCGCTGCTGGACATCCCCGAGCGTGCCACCCTGCGCGAGCGCGTCGCCCTGATCTGGGGGCTCGCCTTCTCCCGCGAGATGGTGGAGGTGGACGCCGAGGAGGGCGGGTTCCGCGTGCGCGGGCTCGTGGGCAGTCCCGGCCTCACCCGCACCGGGCGCTCCCACCAGTTCTTCTTCATCAACGGCCGCCCGGTGGTCAACCGGGTGCTTCAATACGGGCTGGCGGACGCCTACCGCGGCCTGCTGACCGTTGGCCGCCATCCCGTGGGCCTGCTCCTGATCGAGGCCAACCCCCGGCTGGTGGATGTCAACATCCACCCCACCAAGCGCGAGGTGCGCTTCCGCGAGGACCGCGGAGTGCATGACGCCGTCATGGGCGCCGTGCGCGGCGCCCTCGCCCGCGTGGCGGCGTCGTCTCCCCGGGAACCCCTCCCCTCCCCCGCCCCGGTTTCACCGGACTTCACAGAAGGGGATCCGGGGGAGGTCTTTCGTCCGTATGCGCCCTCCCCGGGCGGATTCTCGCCGCCGCCGTCGCGCGGGGCGGAGCCCCCGCCTGCGGCGGTTCAGGGAATGCTCATCCCCCGGCGCCAGGATCCTTTGGAGCAGGCGGGCAGGACGCCCGCGCCGCCGCCCGTGCCCGGGACAGCGCCCGCTGTGCAACCCGGGAGCGATGCCCTTTCGGAGGAGGCGGCCCACGGATTGGACGCCGTGTCGCCGGACGCGCTGTATGAACCCGTGGGCGACCTGCCGGACGCCCCGATCCAGGTCTTCGACACCTATCTGATCGTGCCCTCGGAAAACCGCCTCCTGATCATTGACCAGCACGCGCTCCATGAGCGCCTGAACTATGAGGAGCTGCGGGCGGAGCTGACGGACCGGGGCTACGCCTCGCAGCAGCTTGCCGTGCCGCTCGTGCTGGAGGTGGCCCCGTCCCAGATCGCGCAGGTGGAGAAGCATCTGGATCTTTTCGCCCGGCTGGGGGTGGAGATGGAGTCCTTCGGCGGCAACACCTTTCAGGTCACCGCCGTCTGCCACCTCTACGAGGAGTCCATGGTGGGGGACCTCGTGTTCCGGGTGCTGGACGAGCTGGCCCAGGGCAACCTTTTCGGCCGCGACAGCCTCATGGACGACATGCTGCGCCTGGCCACCCGCGCCTGCAAGGCGTCGGTGCGGGCCGGGGAGCCCCTCACGCCGGAGGAGCGCAAAAACCTGCTGGCGGGGCTGCGCCGGCTACAGCCGCCCTACACCTGCCCCCACGGCCGCCCCATCATTGTGGAACTGACCCGGCGCCAGATGGAGAAAAGCTTCCGGAGGATTCAGTGAGGCCGGTGCTTGCCGTGGTGGGGCCGACGGCCTCCGGGAAAACCCGCCTGTCCCTCGAACTGGCGGAGCGCCTCAACGGGGAGATTGTGTCCGCCGACGCCATGCAGGTCTACCGGGGCATGGAGATCGGCACCGCCGCGCCCACGCCGGAGGAGCGCGGCCGCGCCCCGCACCATCTGGTGTCCCTCCTTTCCCCCGACACGCTCATGGCCGCCGGCCGTTTCCAGAAGGAGGCGCGGGACTGCGTCCGCGACATCCAGGCGCGGGGCCGCACCGCGCTCGTGGTCGGCGGGTCGGGGCTCTATGTGCGCGCCCTGCTGGACGGCTTGTTCGAGGGGCCGGGCCGGGATGAGGCGCTGCGCGCGCTGTTGCGGGAGGAGGCGGAAAGGCTGGGGAACGCCGCCCTCATGGCGCGCCTGCGCGCCGTGGACCCGGACTATGCGGCCATGCTGTCCAGTGAGAACGACGTCGTGCGGGTGGTGCGCGCGCTGGAGGTGCACGCCCTCACCGGCATCCCCTATTCGCGCCTGCATGCCGCCCACAAGGAGCGCCCCGACCGGATTCCCGCCCTGCGGATCGGGGTCGCGCCGCCCCGGGATGCGCTGTATGACCGGATCAACCGGCGAGTGGACGAAATGGTCGCCGCCGGATGGGTGGACGAGGTGCGCGCCCTCCTTGCGGCGGGCCACGAGGGGCACCTGGAGCGCATCAAGGCGCTGGGCTACCGGGAGATTGCCGCCCACCTGCGCGGGGAGCAGTCCCTCGAGGAGGCGGTGGAGGCGGTCAAACTGCACCACCGGCGCTATGCCCGCCGCCAGCTCTCGTGGTTCCGGGCGGACAAGCGGGTCGTGTGGATGGATCCGTCGGACGGCCCGGCCGCAGTGGACGCCGTGCGGGCGCGCTGGGCGCGCTTCCTAGAACAGGAAACTGTACCCGAGGGCGAAGGAGAAGGCGGTGGCGGAGACGGTGGACCCCTTCCCCAGCAGTGAGAAGGGCTCGTTCCCGCGCCCCGTGTCGGTCTGGGTGTGCCTGGGCGCCCAGATGCCCGTCACATGGACGTGGTGCCGGTCGTTGATCTTGTGCGTGACCCCCAGCGTCCAATGCTGCTCGGGCGTGACGGGCACCAGCATCGCCACCAGCACATGGTCGTCATGGATGGGGCTGTTCGCGTAGGCGTAGCCGCCCATGAGCGTCCAGCGCTCGTGCAGCCGCCACTCCGCGCCGAACTTCACCCCGTGCTGGTCCCGCCAGCCAAAACCGCCCTTTGCGAGGAGGTCGCCCCCGTAGGCGGAGATGCCGGCCCAGTTGAGCCATTTGTAGTCCAGTGTCAGCTCCACCTTGTCCGACATCTTCCACGCGACGCCCGTTTGAAGGGTCTGGGGCGTGTCCAGCGCGTTGCGCAGCAGGTCCCCGTAGTCCTTCATGGTCTGGGTCCAGTGGCGGGACACATAGTTCAGGCCCCAGGCCCACCGGTCCCATTTCTTGTACAGGCCCAGCCCGAACCCGGCGCCCAGGGCGTTCTCCCACGCGTGGTTGGCCTCGGCCCCGGAAAAGGACAGCGTGAGGTGGTCGGTGCGCAGGCGCGACAGCGACCCGTGCAGCCCGAAGCCGACCGACCAGCCGTCGCCCAGGTCGTGCGCGTAGGCCAGCACCCCCCGCAGGTGCTGGTAACTCAGGCGGCGGTCCACATTGCCCCCCACCAGGCGGGTGAGCCAGGTGCGGGAATGGGGATAGTCCACCCCCGACCCGCTGGGCACGAAGAACCCGCCGCCCAGGGTGCCCGACTTCAGCGGCCACACAAATCCCGACGCCACCAGGTTGCCCGTCACCTCGGACTCCAGGGTGCCCTCGAAACGGTTGCCGATGACACCCCGGGGATGGGCCTCGAAGTCGCTGAACACACTGTACCAGTTCACGTCCAGCCGCCGCTCCAGGTCCACCATCGCCGCAGGGTTCATGAAACTCCAATAGGAGCTGCGCGGGCTCGCCACGCCGCTGGAGGCCCGTCCCAGTTGCTGGGCGTCGTTCCCGAGAAGGAACACCCCCTCCCCCGCCGGGGCGGCCGGACAGAACAGGGCGGCCGCGCAGAAGGCGGCCACCGCCAGCGCGAAACGCGATGGGACACGGGAAAAGAGCCGGGGCGCGACGGCGGAAGACATAACTGCTCCTTGGAAGAACGGGTTTGGGGGCACTGCGAAAAGAGCCGCAGTCTACCCAAAGGGGTCCGGTGGACGCAAGACCAGTGTGTTGTTAACCCCTAGAACAGGTAACTGTATCCAAGGGCGACGGAGATGGCACCGGAGGAGACGGTGCTGCCCTTGCCCAGCAGGGAGAAGGGCTCGTTGCCCCGGCCCGTGTCCGTCATGGTGTGGTGCGGGGCCCACACGCCGACCAGGTGGATTTCGTTCTTGTCGTTTATCTTGTGGGTCACCCCGGCGGTCCAGTGGTGCTCCACGTTGACCGGCACCAGGGCGCTCAGGAGGACATGGTCCTCGTGGATGGGGGAGTTGGCGTAGGAGTACCCCGCCATGAGAATCCATTTGGCGTGGGCCTTCCACTCGACGCCGATCTTGCCGCTGTGCTGGTCGCGCCACATGAAGCCGCCCTTGCCCATCAGGTCGCCGCCGTAGGTGGGGATGCCCTTCCAGTTAAGCCACTTGTAGTCCAGGGTGAACTCCAGCCGGTCGGTGGCCTTCCACGCAAACCCCGTCTGCACCGTGCGCGGCGTGTCGAGGGCGGATTTCAGCAGGTCCCCGTAACCGCTCATGGACTCGGTCCAGTGGCGGGAGCTGTAATTCGCGCCCCAGGACCACTTGTCCCAGCGTTTGAAAAGGCCGACGCCGAACCCCGCGCCGAGCGAGTGGTCCCACTCGTGGCCCATTTCGGCGGACCGGAGGGAAAGGGTCAGGTGGTCGGTGCGGAACCGGGACACGGATCCGTGGAGCCCCAGGCCGACGGACCAGCCGTCGCCAAGTTCCAGTCCGTAGGCCAGCACCCCGCGGATGTGCTGGTAGCTGAGGCGGCGGTCACAGTTGGCCCCCGCCAGCTGGCTCAACCAGGTGCGGGAATGGGGAAAGTCCACGCCTGATCCGCTCGGGATGAACACGCCTCCGCCCAGGGTGCCCGTGGACAGGGGCCAGATGAACCCGGTGGACACGATGTTTCCGATCACCTCGGACTCCAGGGTGCCATCGAAGCGGTTGCCGATGAGTCCGCGGGGGTGAAGCTCCACATCCGTGAGGACGCTGTACCAGTTGATGTCGAAGCGCCGGTCCAGCTCCACGATGGAGGCCGGGTTCATGTAGCTCCAGTAGGCGCTGCGGGGGCTGGCCACGCCGCTGGACGCCCTCCCGAGCTGCTGCGCATCGTTGCCCAGAAGGAACACCCCCTCACTGGCCAGCGCGGGGAGTGAGAGGCATCCCAGCAGGAGGAAAGCGAAAAACGGGGTAAACGTGCCTTTCCGGACCGTGTGCGTAAAGAGCGTCATAGAGGAGGTTTCCCGTGGGGTAAGAAGCCTGACCATTCCTTGCGTGAGGGATTTTACCCCAGAGAAAACAGGAAAATCAACGAAATTGTTTTTATCTAATAACGAGAAAAAAGCAGAATTAGTAAATAGGGCAGGAAAACAAAAAAACAGGGCGCTTGGACGGGCCAAGCGCCCTGCGGGAATGTCTATGGGAGGAGCCTACCGCTGGTTGGTTTGCTCCCGCTCGAGTTCTTCCTGATATTCCACGGTGTAGCGGGCGGCCGGGAAAACCTCCAGACGCTTCTTGGGGATGGGTTTGCCGCTTCCCTCGCAGACGCCGAAGGTGCCGTTCTTGATGCGTAGAAGGGCCTCGTTGATCTCCATGAGGCGCTCCGAGGCGTTGCTGGCAATGTTTAGCGCGGTGTCCAACTCGAAACTGTCGGTCCCCTTCTCGGCGAAACTGGCAAGATCCCCGCCGTTGTCGCGCCCGGACTCGTTTCGGGTGGTTTCTTCGATGTTGCGAATGCTTCGCAACAGGCGCTCGCGTTCTTCCAGGAGCATCTTCTCAAACTTCTTCAGGTCCGTCTTGTTCATAATGCGGCACAACCTCCGTTTAGAGCAAGGACCCGGGGGTCCGGATTCCGCGTCTCCGGATTCTCCGGTGACGTCAAAAGCACATGGTCTAAATTGTTTTATGCCCGGTTTTGCCCCCTTCCGGGAGCGCCGGGAATCGGGGAAAGCACCGGTCAGTCTGACAACAGTTTATCACGCAGGGCGGCCAACTGGTCCGCCAGCAGCGTGTTCATGAGCGGGTTGTCGCCGCCCGCCGTTTCCCGGCGGTCACGCGGGGCGGACCGGTCTCCGGAGCGGTCGTGCGGCCGCCGGTCATCTTCCCTGCCCCGGCGCGGGCCGCCGCGGTCGGGCCGCGAGTCGCGGCCCTCGGGACGGCGTCCCCGCTCCCCTGCGTCCCGCGGACCCCGGGGCCGGTCATCGACCGGGCCGCGCCGTCCGCCTTCGGCGGGGTCGGGCTCGCGGGGCGGCAGCGTGGCGCGGATGGACAGGGAGATGCGCCGTCCCTCCGGGTCCACGCGGGTGACCATGGCTTTGACGGTCTGTCCCACCTCCAGGAAAGACTTCGGATCCTCAACAAAGTGGTCGCTCAGTTCGGAGAGGTGAATCAACCCTTCCTTGCCGACGCCGATGTCCACGAACACGCCGAACTCGGCGATGTTGGTGACTTTTCCCTCGACGACGACACCCTCTTGGAGGGCGGAGAGGTCAACGCGGGGGCGTTCGGGGCGGGTTCGCTCGGGGCGCGGCCTGGGTTCGGGCAGCACATAGCGGCCGCGGGGGTCCTCCCAGGGGGCGGTCAGTTCCCGCTGCCAGTCCGCAATGGCCAGGGGGCCGAAGGCGGGATCTCCGGATTCGGGGAAGCCCACCGTGACGGTGTCGGCCAGGGGAAGCGCCGCAGCGGAAAGACCGGCGGCGGCGAGAGCCTCCGTTATGGCCTCGTGCGCCTCGGGATGGATTCGCGTGGCGTCCAGGGGCTGCTCGCCCCCGGTGATGCGCAGGAAACCTGCGCAGAGAAGGGAGGATTTCTCCCCGATGCCGGAAACTTCCTTAAGCTGGGCGCGGCTGGTGAAGGGGCCGTCGGTTTCCCGGCGGCGGACGATGTTCTGCGCCGAGCCCATCTGGAGGCCCGTCACATAGCGCAGGGCGTGGACGGGGGCGCTGTTCAGGTCGAGGCCAATCCGGCAGACGCAGTATTCCAGGGTGCGGTAGAGGCCCTCCTGGAGCCGGCGCTGGTTCACCTCGCGCACATGGGGCCCGACGGCCAGATTGCGCGGCTCCAGCTTGATCATTTCCATGAGGGGATCCTGGCCCCGCCGCGCCAGACTGACGGCGGCCCGGAGCGGCTCCGCGAGGCCGGGGAGTTCAGCGGCGGCTTCGGCGGCGGCAGCCCAGGCGCTGATGCCCGCCTCCGGCGCGTGGATGACATGTACCCCGCGGATCCGGGTGCCGCGCAGGGCGTCCTGCAGGGCGCGTCCGGCGCGCCGGGCGGGGCCGCTGTTGCCCACCACCACGAGGCGGATATGGTGCGTCTCCAGTAGTTCGGCGGCCACATCGGCGGCGGTCTTCGGCGCGGCGTCGCCTTCTGCCTGCCCCTCCGCTGGCGTGTCCAGCCGCGCCTCCAGGCAGGCGCCCGTCTCGTCCACGGCGGCGAAGGCCGTGCCGCCGCCGCGCATGGGATGGACCGCCAGCAGGCGCACCGGCCCGGCCGGCTGCGTCATGACCGCCGTCTCCACCTGCCTGCGCAGGTCGGCGATGACGGCCTCGTCCGCCGCCTGCTGGGCGGACGCGAAGACCTGCTCCTCCATCTCCACGCGGAGCACGCGGCGGAAGGCGTCGCGGACGGCGGCGGTGATCTCGGGGGCGAAGGAGCTCTCGGGGTCCTTCAGGTATTTCGCGATGATGGCCGCCTCGAGGGCGTCCTCGTCAATGAGGAGTTCCGTGCGCAGGGCGCCGATCTTCAGGCCGCGCAGGATGGTGAGCAGGTCCGCCGGCGCCGTCTCGCGCAGGGGCTTGCGGTGGTTGAAGAACGGCTCGAAGCGCTGGCGCTGCGCGCCCAGGTACTTCGTGCCCGACACCGCGAGCACGCCCTCGTCCCGCAGGGTGTCGCGCACCATCCGCCGCACGCCCGCGTCGAGCGCGATGCGCTCGCTGAGGATGTCCCGCGCGCCCTCCAGCGCCTCCTCCACCGTGAGCACATGGTGCTCCGCGCTGATGTGCTGCTCCGCCATGAACGGCACCGGACCCGGATGGGGCACCTGGATCATGATGAAGTCCGCCAGGGGCTCCAGGCCGCGCAGCGCGGCCACGGCCGCCTTGCTGTTCTTCCGCTTGCGGAACGGCAGACACAGGTCCTCGAGGGTCAGGGCGTCCGAGCAGGCGTCCAGCGCGGCGGCGAGGGAGTCCGTGAGCCGGTTCGCCGCGGTGATGTTCGCCCGCATGGCGTCCCGGCGGCTGGTCAGGGTGATGAACTGCTGGTTGCGCCGCTCGATGAGCTCCAGGCGCTCCGCGTCCAGCCCCCCCGTCGCGTCCCTGCGGTATGCGGCGATGAAGGAGGCCGTCAGCCCCCTGTCCAGCAGTTCGACCGCCGCCCGCACCTGGTCGGGCAATGCCGCCGTTTCCACGGCGACCATCTCGACAAAACGCTGTTCCATAATGACGCGCTCCAGCATGTGCGAAAAAAGCGCGCGAAGTGTACCAGAAAAGGCTTCTGCAAGCAACGTTTGCGCGGAAACACAGGGCGGCGGGCCGGGGGGCCGCAGCCGCCGGACCCTCCCCGTTCCCAGGGAGGAAACCGGAATGGCACCGTTCCGTAGCGCCGGCGTCCCGCCGGCCTTGTCTTGAGTCCGTGTGAGCGCTGTTCCGGAAGAATTGACATGGATGAACAGGATGCACAGGATTTCTTTGCCGTATCTTGATCGCTCGGAACGCGTGAAGAGGCCA
>JAAYBR010000116.1 GCA_012730045.1 Candidatus Hydrogenedentota bacterium
CACACACGAAAACACCGGGCAATCCTCTTGTAGGGGCGCCGCTTGCTGCGCCCCTACCCGCCCATGCCCCGGGCACACACGAAAACACCGGACGATCCTCTTGTAGGGGCGCCGCTTGCTGCGCCTTTACCCGCCCATGCTCCGGACACACACGAAAACACCGGGCAATCCTCTTGTAGGGGCGCCGCTTGCTGCGCCCCTACCCGCCCATGCCCCGGGCACACACGAAAACACCGGGCAATCCTCTTGTAGGGGCGCCGCTTGCCGCGCCCTGGGCGGACGCATAGGCCGTCGCTTGTTCCGCGATCCGGGAGGGCAACCGGCGCATTGACTTCCCAGACGCGAAGGGATATACTATGTGTATACATGGGAGATGAAAGCATGGTGACCAAGGTCCAGAAATGGGGAAACAGCCAGGGACTCCGTCTTTCGCGGGAACTCCTTCAGGCGGCCCGCATCACCGTGGGCGACGAGGTGGTTGTCACGGCGAACGAGGGGGAGATACGGATCACGCCCGCGAGCCGGGTGCGGGGCCGCTACTGTTTGAAGGAACTTCTGGACAGGGTTCCCCCGCGCGGAAAGACATCGGAAGAGGACTGGGGGCGGCCGGAAGGCGGGGAGGTGTGGTAGATGGCGGCATACACGCCCCGCAAAGGGGACTACATCTCCGTGGCGTTTGACCCGCAGTCCGGACACGAGCAGAGGGGGAGGCGTCCGGCGCTGGTCCTGAGCAACACGGAATTCAACCGGAAGACCGGGCTCGCCATGGTGTGCCCCCTCACAAACACCGACCGCAACTACCCCTTTCACGTTCCCGTGGGGGACGCCCCGCGGGTCACGGGATTCGTGATGGTGGAACAGGTAGAATCCATTGATTATCGCGCGCGGGACGCCCGCCGCATCGGAGTTGCCTCCGCCGCCGTGCTGGAGGAGGCGCTGGCGCTGCTGGACGCGTGCATTTACTGACCGGACACCGGATGAAGGGAAGGAGTGACTCATGAGGAAACCGAAGATTGTTGTCATTGGCGCGGGAAGCGCGTCGTTCGGGCTGAGCGTGCTCGGGTCGCTGCTGCGGGAGCCGGGGCTGCGCGGTTCCACACTCGGGCTGGTGGACCTGAATGCGGAGGGCCTGAAACAGGTCGCCGCGCTGGCGCAGCGGCTTAACCGCGAGTGGGACGCGGGGTTCACCGTCCAAAGCTCCACGGACCGGCGCGACCTTTTGCCGGACGCGGACTTTGTCGTGCTGTCCATTGCCGTGGACCGTGAGAAGTGCTGGCAGTCGGACTACGACATCGCCCTGAAACACGGCATCCTGCATTACGCCGAGAACGGCGGGCCGGGCGGGTTCATCCACGCGGCCCGGAACATTGCGGTGGTCATGGACATCTTCCGCGACATGGAGCGGCTCTGCCCGGACGCCTGGCTGGTGAACTTCACGAACCCCATGGCGCGCATCTGCACGGCGGTCCACCGCCACACGAAACTGCGCGCCATCGGCATCTGCCACCAGCTCGCCTTCGGCTACATGATGCTGGGCAACCTGCTGTCGAAGGATCTGGACATTCCGGTGCCCGACGGCTACCGCTTCGTCTGGCGCGACCGTGAGGCGCTGGCGCAGGAAAAGGTCATCGCCGGGGCGGCCATGGAGAAGGTGGACGTCGTTGCGGCGGGGACCAACCACTTCACCTGGATGCTCCACATCCGCGAAAAGGGCAGCGGGCGCGACCTGTATCCGCTGGTCATGGAGCGCGCGGCCGCGCACGATCCGGGCTTTGAGCCCCTCACCAGGGAAATGGCCCGCATCTTCGGCGTCTTCCCCGTGCCGGGCGACTGCCACATGGTGGAATACCTCCCGTACACGCACAACACGCGGCGCGGCGGGTGGGAGCACTACGACGTCCAGATGTACCCGCTGGACGGCGCGGTGACGGAGCGGGACGTCATGTGGGAGCGCATCGAGGCGATGGCCTCCGGGCGCATGTCCATCGAGTCCATGGAGCACGTGCACTCCGAGCGGGCCGAGAAGGTCATCGCCGCCATCGCCACCGGCGAGCCCCTGTACGAGCAGGCGCTGAACCTTCCCAACGAGGGCCAAATCGCCAACCTGCCCGAGGGCGCGATCGTTGAGACCCCGGCGGTGGTCGCGTCGGGCGGGCCGCGCGGCGTGGCCGTGGGCGCCCTGCCCGACGCGGTGGCGGAGCTGGTACGCCGCCAGATCACCGTTGTGCAGCTCGCCGTGGACGCGGCGGTGCTGGGGGACCGAAAGCTCGCCCTTCAGGCGCTGGCGCTTGATCCGATGGTGGACGATCCCAGGGTGGCCCAGGCGCTGCTGGACGACTATCTCGCCGCGAACAGGGCCTACCTGCCGCAGTTCGGCGAATAGGAGAGGGCGGTCAGGGCGTCTGCCCGCGCAGGAGGTCCAGGGCCTCGGCCCAATAGAGCGCCGCAGGCGCCTGGAGCAGGTAGCGTTGGAGCAGTTTTTTGCCCTCTTCCGTCTCGCCGCGGGCAATGAGCAGGCGTCCGGCGAAATAGTGCGCGTCCCCCGCCCAGTCCAGGCGCGTCGCGTCGCGGTAGCAGCGCAGCGCCTCCTCCAGATTCCCCGAATCCTCCAGCATACGCCCTTTGGCCGCCAGGAAGGCCGCCCGTTCCGGGGGCTCCCCGGTTTCGCCGCCGTCGGAGGCCCACAGGGCAAGCGCCGCCTCCGCCTCGGCGCGCCTCCCGGAGCGGAGCAGACTGTCCAGGAGGGCTTCCCTCGCCGAGCAGTCGGGCTCAGGACCGGAGCAGGCCCTCTCCAGCGCGTCCGCGGCCTCCTCATACCGTCCCAGACGGCGCAGCAGCTCCCCATGGCGGCGATTGGCATAGGCCCGCTTGTCGGGTCCGGCGAAGACCTCGGACAGGGACTGCGCATAACGCCGCTCCGCCTCCTCCAGCAGCCCGCCGGCTTCCATGCGCTCCGCCTCGCCCAGGGTGACCTCGGCCACCCGGGCATCGCGCCGGGCAAGGAAGTCGGGACCCGCCGCGAGAAACGCGGCCGCCGCCAAAACAAAGGCCAGACAGCCCAGCGCCGCGAGGACGGTGACGGTGATGATTTCCGCGCGCCGGGGGGTCATGGCCGGCCCCCTGTCGGGGCGGGATCATCCCCCGCGATGCGTTTGCGGAGTTCCTGCATGCTCGCCGCGGGAACCGCCTCGGGGGGCAGGGACGCCGCCGCCCGCTCCAGACGCTCCAGAACATGCAGCAGCGCCGTGCGGATTCCGTCCCTGGCAAGGGCGGTCGGATACCTCATGAGCGCCCCTTCCAGGCTGTCCAGAGCGGAACCCAGCGACATGGAGTCGAGCGGTTCCCCATATCCGGCAAGCGTGTGTGCGGGCAGTCCGGCGGGGCGCTTCTCCGGGAATAAACGGTGAAGTATTTCTGGGACGGTGTTCATGCCTGCCTGGCCGTCGGGACAAAGCCGTTCCAGCAGTTCCAGAATGCCGGGATGATCGGGATGCGCGGCCACGCTCTCCCGCACCAGGGCTGCGGCGAAGGCATCTTCGGGGGATGCCGCATGGGACAGGACCAGCAGCCGGCAGGCGGCCGCTATCCGCGTTTGCGGGTTTCCGGAGCGTTGGACGGACAGGCGGGCATGGGCGTCCCGGATGGCCGGGAGCAACAGAGCATCTGTCTCCGGTCTTCCGGGAACCCCTTCGAGAAAACCCCACAGGACCGTGTCGGACGGGTCCCGGGACAGCCCCCGCGCCAGGACGGCCGCGGCCTGCCTGCCCTGTCTCAGGGCCAGCGCCATCCGGGCGTGAATGCGGAACACCTTCGGGTCCGTCGGGGGCCCCCCTTGGAGGGCGGCCTTGAAATGCGCCAGCGCCCGGCGCCGCCATACCGTCTTCTCCGCCTTGTCCGGCGCCAGGGGCACCTGCGCGGCACAGGCGCGCGCAAGCCACTCCTGCGCCTCCGGATGTCCGCCGCAGAGGGTTTCCGCCCTGCGGGCAGCCTCGGCGGCGCGCCGCAGCACAAACGCCTTTCCCTGGCGTTTCGGGGTGTGTTCCGCCTGGGTTGTCAGGGCGCGGGCCAGACCGGTCCAGGCCTCCGGATTCCCCGGCGCGCGGCGCGCGGCCTCCGCAAACGCGGGCACCGCCCGGCCGGGCGCCTCCGCCGCCAGGAGAAGCTGCCCTTCGGCCAGCGGAAACCGGGCATCCCAGGGGAATGTCCGGCGGGTTTCATCCAGGCGCGCGCGCGCTGCGCGGACCGTCTGGTCGGTCAAGGCGACACGTTCCCCCTGAGACCGGACCCATTGGAGAAGTCCGGAGGCCCACAGGGCGCTCGATTCGGCGCGGTACTGCAAGACGCCCGTCGCCAGGACCAGAACGGCAAGCGCCGCCGCGGCCGCCCCGCGCAGGCCGGGGCGCGCGCGGGACAGGGCTCCCTGCGGCGCCGTCTCCACGCCGGTGGGCTGGGACAGGATGCCCGCCAACGCGCCGGAAACGAAGAAGAGGAACCCGGCCGCCACCGGGGTGTGGAGGTTGAAACCGAAGAGCGCGTCCACCGCCACGACAAACGCCGCGAGCGCGCAGATCCATCCGGTCCGCCGGTGGTCCGGTGTGGGCCCGTGCGCCGCGAGGCGGAGCCCCGCGACAAGCGGCCAGGCAATCAGGCAGAGGAAGAGAAACAGGCCGGGCAGGCCTGTTTCGGCCGCAGTCTCAAGGTACTCGTTGTGCGCGTGGAAGTTCTTCATGCCCTTGAGGGCGAACCATCGCTGCTCGAAGGGGGTCCAGTATTCCGCGTTGGACAGCGCGTAATTCCCCGGGCCGACACCGGTCACGGGATGGTCGCGGAACATTTCCGCCGCGCCGAACCAGCCGTTGTACCGGAGCACCATGGACCCGTCGCTGGGGAACCAAAGCCCCTCCCGCGCGTGGTTTCGGGCCATGAGAAGCCCCGCGCCCGCGGACAGCACCAGCGCGGCCAGCAGGAGGGAGGCGGCCGCGCGGGCGGCTGGGGCCTTGACCCGGCGGCCCGCAAGGTGAAACGAGACAAACAGCACGGCCGCCGCCGCCAGCGCCAGAGGCCCCCCGCGCATGCGGGTGGCGTGGAGATGCAGGAGCAGGACGGCCAGGGGGATCAGGGCAAGGCGGTTTCGCGGGACCAGGACCGCGGCGGCGACGATTCCCAGCGCCAGGGCGTGCCCCGCGATGTTGGGGTTGCCGAAGGTGGCGGGCAGCAGGCGGTATTCCGCCACCTCACGGGTGGACCAGGGAAAAGGGTCATGGCCAAGACGCTGCGCAAGGGCATACCCTGCGGCCGCCGTCATGGCGGCGAGAAACCACCCCGTCCAGCGGAAAAGCTGCGCGGGGGTCCGCATGCACCAGGCAGCGGCGGTGGCGGCCAGGGCGAGGAACACGGGAAAATGGAGGGAAAACAGCGCGTTCTGGGGAAAAGGCGAGCGCGCGGCGCACATGGCCTGCCATGCCACCCACACCCAGACCATCGCCACGAAGGGCGGGGTGCGCGCCGCGCGCGTTCGGGAGAAACCCGCCGCGAGCAGGAACGCCCCGCCAAACACCGCGGTGATCATGGCTTTCGGCGGGGAGGCGGGGTCAAGCGTCAGGGGCGACAACGACAGCACCAGGGCGCAGACCCACCCGGCCGCGGCGACCCGCAGCAGGAGACGGAAGGATACCTCCCTGCCGTGCGTCATATTCCCTTGCCCCAGAGGATGGAAATCACCAGCATGAACCCGAGCGCCCCGGCGACGAGATACCCGGCGACGCCGAGATGGACCATGCTGCTGTTGGTCGTCACAAGCAGGCTCGAACCCACCACCAGCGCCGCGATGACCATGGCGACGGCGTTCCGCTTGCTGGAGCGGTCTATGGTGTTGGAGAGGTTCTCCAGATGCTCATGGTGAATCTGGAATTTCAGCTTTCCCCGCCGGAGCTGGCGCAGAAGCACGGTGATGTCCTCGGGGGCCTGCCGGCCAAGGCGCGCGAGGGATCCGGCCTGCGCCTGCGCCTGCGCCAGCAGGCTGGACGGGGAGTAGCGCGCCAGCACGATCCTTTGCAGATAGGGCTGGAGAATGGGGAGCATGTCGAGATCGGGACAGAGGGACCGTCCGACGACCTCTATGGTAGCCAGCCCCTTGATCAGCAGGGAGAAGCGGGGGGCCGGCTCGAGGTTGTGGCGGCGCATGATCTGGACGGTTGCCTCCAGGCCGCGCAGGGCCCGTCCGCCGCTGATGATGGCGGGCGCCTCGAAGGCGATGAACTCGGCCAGCTCGTGCTGGAGGGCCTCGGGCCGGTCGGGATCCCCCTGGGCGGTCAACTGAAGCACCGCCTCCATGCAGGCCCGGGAATCGCCGCGGAAAATGGCGTGAAACAGGTCGGCGATGAGGACGATGTCCGCCTCCTCCAGATGGCCCGCCATGCCCAGGTCGAGAAACGCGATCCGGTTGTCGTTTACCACGAAAATGTTTCCGGGATGCGGGTCGGCGTGGAAAAGGCGGTGCTCGAAAACCATCCTGCAGAGAATCTCACAGCCCTGCACGGCGACGGTCTTGGGGTCTGAGTTCCGCCCGGGGTAGTCCTCCAGACTGTCCGCGCGCACCCCGTCAATCCACTCCAGCATGAGAAGGCGCCGGGAGGAGTGCTGCCGGTGCACCCTGGGTATGATCACCCGGGGGTCGTCGGCGAAGTTCCGGGCGAACTGCTCCACGACCATCGCCTCGATGGTGAAGTCCAGCTCCCGCCGGATGCTGCGCGCGAACTCGTCCACGATGCCGACGGGGTCGAAGAGCCGGGTTTCCTCCAGGTGGTCGGCGATCCATTCGGCGGCCGAGCGCATCAGGCTGAGGTCCGACTCGATGGCCTTCTCAATGTCCGGCCGCTGCACCTTGACGGCCACCTGTTCCCCCGTCCTCAGGACGGCCCGGTAGACCTGGCTCAGGGAGGCTGACGCCACAGCCTTCTGGTCTATGGAGGCGAACACCTCGTCGAGGGGAACGTTGAGCGCCTCCTCTATGCGCAGGCTCATGATCTCCCAGGGGAGGGGGGGCACCCGGTCCTGGAGGCTCACCAGTTCCTGGGAGATGGACGCGCCCACCAGGTCCGGGCGGGTGCTGAGGATTTGCCCCATTTTCACAAACGTGGGGCCCAGCTCCGCCAGGGCCTCCCGCAGCCGCTGGCCCAGCGTGGCCGCCTCGCCCACGGGGGCGTTCATGAGGTTCAGCCCCTGCAGGAGCCGCGCGGGCAGGCCGTCGTAGAATCCGGCCCGGTTCAGGAGATCGGCGAAACCGTGGCGCACGAGCACCTGCATGATTTCGGCGAGGCGGACCGCGTTGACCGTGTTCCTGCCGAGGCGTGTGTACATCATGGCGAGCGCCTTTCCCGTCGGCGCCTGACGCGCCGCGTTCTCCGGGCGACATTGTACATAATCACCGCCGTGCGGGGCGTCCGCTTAGGAGAACGCCACGGCGATGCCCCGCGTTTCGGAGGTTTTGTGCGGCCCCACTGCGCGCTCGGGCGCCGGGGCGACGGCGCAGTAGAAATGGCACAGCCGCCCGTCCCGCGTGATCACGGAGGGCTTGTGGGCGTAGCGCGCGTCCACCTCGCCGGGCGCGCCCACGTCCACGAGGATCTCGCCGGACTTCTGCCAGGTCTTCAGGTCTTTGGACAGGGCCACCGAGTCGCGCGCTTTGCCGTCGCTGGAGAGGGTGTAGAAGAACAGGGCCCACAGGCCGTCCACCCGGACCACCGCCGGGTCGCTGCAGAAGACGTCGTCCACGGCCCCCTTGGATCCCACGGGAAGCAGGGGGTTCCCGGCGGCGCGCGTCCAGGTCTTCAGGTCCGTCGAGACTGCCAGCCCTGTCTGCTCCACCCAGGGTTCTGCCTTGGTCTTGGCGTTGTAGAACATGAAGAAGGTGCCCTCGTGCTCCACCAGGCAGGACTTGTACAGTCCGCCGCACTCCCAGGGACCCGCGTCGGCGTCGGAGGCCCGCAGGCAGGGGGGCTCCACGGTCCAGTGGCGCAAATCATCGCTCCAGCACAGGCCGATGGCCGCAGGACCCGTCTCGTAGCCAGGCTTTGGATAGGCGTGGTAGGTGCCCAGAAACCGCCCGTTCACCCGCTTCAGCGTTCCCGGACCATACAGGTCGTTGTCGCGGACAATCCAGGTGAGGGCGGCGTTGTACTCCGTCACCGACCCCGCCGGCCCCCGGTCGAGGATTACCCCCTCTTTCTTCCAGTGGATGAGGTCCTCCGACCGGGCGATGCCCGTCCGGTATCCAATGCCGTCGAAGCCCACATGCATCAGGTGGAAGGCGCCGTCGTGCGCAAAGGCAAAAGGACAGTCCACGGCGAGGGCGTCATACGCGCCCTCCTGCCAGGAGGGGGCGAGGACCAGTGACGGGTGCTTGTTCGGCGTGCGGAGACGGGCCATCACGGTCTCCGTTTCCGAAGGGGAGAGCGCCGCCCGGGCCGGCCGGGTGGTCGCCGCACCCAGGGCCGCCGCAGCACATGCTGTCAGGAAATGCCTGCGGGAGCCGGCGCAATTCGTCTGAGAAGGGGTTGCCATGAAATTCCTCTCCGGTGGCTGGCTGCGTCACGGAGACAGTTTATCCGCGGAAAGACGGCCGTTCAACCGGACGGCGTAATCGGGAATCAGATGGTAAATAGAATCCGGCAGGTTGTGCGGACGTGTGGAAAGCGCGCGCCGCCACGGACGGAACGCCCCCTCAGTCGTGCCGTGAAAGAAGAGGGCGCAGCAGGCGGCGCCCCCTGCGCGCTCACATCCCGGAAAAACGCTAGAACATTTTAATCACCGCCCGTAGGGGCGCCGCTTGCCGCGCCCCTGAGCGAACGCGAAGGATCACGCCTTTCCGCGGGTCCGGGGGCACCGTATCCGGAAGCCGGTTTGACGTTTCGGAAGCCCCTTCATTAGAATGTCTTCTGATAGAGGGCCGGAGCGGTCCGGACTGTATCCGGGCCGGACGGCGGGCGCAAAGACAAAGAGGATCAGATCATGAAGCGTGCTTTCCTGGTTGCGGCGGTTTCCCTGTTCGTTTCGGTGGGACTTTCGGGATGTCCCGGGGTGGCGTGTTTCGGCATAGACTCCTGCCAGATTCAGGGAAGATGGCACACCAGCGTGGTGGACCTGCTCGGGTTTTCCCATGACATCTACCTCACCTTCCAGGACGGTGCGTTCCTGTATGAGGGGCCGGCGGCTTTTCCGACGGAGGGGGGGCTCCTGTACAGCGGCGACGCGGGGACTTACAGCATCAAGGCGGGCAAGCGGCCCAGGCAGATAGACATCACCGTGGTGCGCGGCAATGACTCCAGAACCTGGCTGGGCATTTACGAGCTGTCGGGGGATGCGCTCCAGTTACAGCTGGGCACGGACACCCTGCGCCCCGACGCGCTTGTGTTGGGGGATTCCTGGACCCTCACGCGCGTCCAGTAGGCCCCTCCGGCGGTTATGCCGGTGACAGACCAGGTGAAAGAACCCCGGAGTATCACGATGCTTCTTCAACCCATTGACTGGGTGATCATTCTCCTGTTTTTTGCCGTGTCGCTGGCCATTGGCGTGGCCGTGACAAGGAAAGCCGGGTCGAGTTCGGAGGAGTTTTTTGCCGCCGGACGGAGCATGCCCTGGTGGCTGCTGGGTGTGTCCATGGTGGCGACCACCTTTTCAACGGACACGCCCAACCTCGTCACGGACATCGTGCGGCGGAACGGCGTGGCGGGAAACTGGGAGTGGTGGGCTTTTCTGCTGACGGGCCTCCTGACGGTGTTTGTGTACGCCCAGCTGTGGCGGCGCTCCGGCGTGCTGACGGACGTCGAGTTCTACGAGGTGCGGTACAGCGGAAAGTCGGCCGCGTTTCTGCGCGGGTTCCGGGCGCTCTATCTGGGCGTGTTCTTCAACACCATCATCATGGCCTCCGTGACGCTGGCCGCCATCAAGATCGGCAGCGTCATGCTGAACATGAGCCCCATGAAAACCGTGGTCGTGGCGGGCGTGATCACCGTGGCGTACAGTTCCCTGGGCGGCCTGCGCGGCGTGCTGATCACGGACTTCCTTCAGTTCGCCATCGCGATGGTGGGGGCCGTGTGCGCGGCCTATGTGGCCCTCGGAAGGCCGGAGGTGGGCGGGCTGCAGGGGCTCTTGAGCCACCCGGAGCTTTCCTCCAAACTGTCCATCTTCCCGGATTTCGCCTCCGGCGACAAATCCGTGCTGGTGTCCATTTTTGTCCTGCCCCTGGCGGTGCAGTGGTGGAGCGTGTGGTATCCGGGGTCGGAGCCCGGCGGCGGCGGGTACATCGCCCAGCGCATGCTGGCGGCGAAGGACGAGAAGAACGCCGTCGGCGCGGTGTTCTTCTTCAACGCGGCCCACTACGCCCTCCGTCCCTGGCCGTGGATCATTGTGGCGCTGTGCTCCCTGCTGGTCTTCCCCACCATTGACTCCCTGAAGGCCGCCTTCCCCCACGCGGCGAACATCGTGAACCACGACATGGCCTACCCGGCCATGCTCACGTTTCTGGGGCCGGGAGTGCTGGGGATTGTGGTCGCCTCGCTGATCGCGGCGTACATGTCCACCATTTCCACCCACCTGAACTGGGGGGCGTCGTATGTGGTCAACGACTTCTATCTGCGCTTTGTGAGCCCCGGCGCGTCTGAGAAAGACCAGGTCATGGTGGGGCGCGTCATTACCTGCGTCCTCATGGTGATGGCCGGTCTCCTGGCATTGGTGCTGGAGTCGGCGAAGGACAACTTCGACCTCATGCTCCAGGTGGGCGCGGGCACGGGCCTGCTCTTCATCCTGCGCTGGTTTTGGTGGCGGATCAACGCCGCCACGGAAATCGCCGCCATGGTCATCTCTTTCCTTGTGGCGGTGGGGTTCTTTGCCGCCGGGAAGGCTGGCTATCCCCTGGCGCAGTGGGTCAAACTTCTGTCGGGCGTCAGTATCACCACCCTGGGGTGGATGGTGGTCATGCTTGTGACCACCCCGACGGACAGGAGTGTTCTCTTGTCGTTCTACCGCCGGGTGCATCCGGGAGGGCCGGGGTGGAAGGCCATTGCGGCGCAGGCTGGGGCGGACGGCGGCATGCACCCTTCCACCCGGTGGCGGGTGCCTGAAGGCATCCTGTGCATGGCGCTGGGCTGCGTCGCCATTTACGGCGCGCTTTTCGCCACCGGCTACTGGCTCTATGGACAGTACGGCCTCGCGTCTGTGACCACGGTTATCGCGCTGGCGGCCTCCCTGGCCCTGGCGAAAGCCTGGCCGAAGCTCCTTCAGTCACCGGAAGAGGAGGCGCAGAAGGGATGAGCGGCGGCGGGGCCACCCGGCGCGCGGTGTGGGATGCCGTGTCGCCCCGGGGGAGGGAGTGCGGGCTCGATGCGGAGGCCGCGGGGGAAACCGTGAAGGACATGCTTCACAACAATGCGGCGCGTCTCCATGGCGGCGAACCCGTCTGAGCCCGCCGTGCCCGGCGGAGCCGGGACACCGTCATGGTTCGCGCGCGCGGCCGCCGCGTGGCCGGACTGGGCCCTCGCGCTCAAGAATCTTTTTCTGCCCGTCTACTGCAAGGCGTGCGGCGCCCGGATTCTTACGGAGGACAACGTCTTCTTCTGCCCCGACTGCTGGATGCGCGCCCCGTGGATCGAGCCGCCCTACTGCACCTGCTGCGGAAGACCCCATCCCGGCATGATCGCCCTGGGCAACGCGCCGGAGCATTTCCCCTGCGCCGACTGCCGGGAGACGAAGCATCCCCGGGTGGAGCGGGTGTTCGCCCCCGCCGTCTACGATGACGTGGTGAAAACGGCGGTGAAGCTGTTCAAGTTCGGCGGGCGGCGGCAACTGGCCCGCCCGATGGGGGAGGCGTTGCGCGACATGGTGCGGGAGCGCATGGATACCGGCCTCTACGACCTCGTCATTCCCGTGCCCCTGCACCCTGTGCGCCTCCGGCAACGGGGATTCAACCAGTCCCTGCTCCTCGCGCAGGAGGTGCTGTCCGAGTTCCCACGGGCGGCGCTGGACAGCTCCCTCATCCGCGTGCGCCCGACACGCGCCCAGAGCCGCCTCAAGCCCAAGGAGCGCGCCGAGAACGTGCGCGGGGCCTTTGCCGTCACCGGCGACTCCGTAAAGAAGAAGACCATCCTGCTGGTGGACGACGTGGTGACGACCCGGGAAACCGTCACCGAATGCGCCCGCGTGCTCCGCCGGGCCGGGGCCGCCCGGGTGGACGTCCTCGCCTTCGCCCTGGCCGTGCCGCGCACCCGGTGGTGATGGGCATGAGAACGGCGTCCTATTCGACCGTTATTTTTTTGGGATGGACGGTTACCTTTCCGTCTGCCCCCACAACCACAGTGACATCATCGGGCGCAAGGCCGACTGGCTCCACTCCGCATCCAGGGGGGATGCAGGCCAGCGCGGAATGATCCAGATCCGTGAAAAACGGCCAGTGGGACGGGTACCTCCATATTCCGCCGGGAGCTGCGAGGCTGAACTCGCGCGCAATGGCGTAGAGGGGCGGATCGGCCCGCCGCCGCTCCCCGTAGAGCATTTTTCCATCGGAACACACATGCGCGTACAGTCCGGAATGCAGCGGACCGCTGTGGATCAGGTCCAGCTCTCCGGGCTGGGCGGAGGGAACCACCCACAGCACATTCGCGGGCATGGCGGTGTTTTCCGCCGGGGCGATCAGCTCCCCGGAGCTCCCCAGCATCAGCCACTGCAGGGCACCGGGGGGCGGTGGGGGTGCCGGGGCGTTCTCCTCGAGACTCCGGCAGAGCACGGTTCCGGGCGGCGCGGGCGCGGGGACGCCGTTGGTGAAGAAGGGCCATCGGGTCGGAAACTCTGCAAAGAGGCCCGGCCACACATGCATCGTTTTCTGCTCGAGCATGCCCTCGGACACATAGGGCATTTCAACCCGAAAGGTCCTGCGGAGCACAACCACGCGCCCGCTCCGCAGCACCTCGGCAAGCTGGAAGTGAAAGGGGGCCCACATCAGCAGGTGGCCGTCCTTCTCGGTGTAGTTCTGAACGGCCCCCCACATGACAGATGCGGGAGTGTCGGAGGGGAAGATGATTTCTCCGTTGGCCCCGAGAACGAAATGTGTCCTGTTCTCCGTGGCTTCGCGGTAGATTTCATTGGAGGCCTTCATGTCTTCCGGAGAACCCAATCGCACCGGAATCACCGTGTTGAATCCTACAGTACAGAAAGCCGCCGCTATCAGGAGCACGTGCATGATCTCTCTCCCCGGAAACAGGCGCGCGGGTCCACTGTGGACCCTTCAGGATGATCATAGCGAAAGCGGCCGTGCCCGGCAAGCGCCCGAATGCGGCAGGACGGATCCCTTCGCCGCATCGCAAACGTTTGCATCTGTCCACTGGGGACGTTGGGCGAAGACGGTTGTCCCTTTTTCGCCGCGGGTTCGCATATAATCACGGAATGCGGCTCACTTCTGCCATTCTCCTCCGTTGTTCCGCCATCGGCGCGGGGTTGCTGTTCCTTTTTCCGGCTGCACCCCCCGCGGGGGCGCAGGCGCCGGTGGTGCCCGCGTCGCTCTGGGGCCAGGCGTCGCTGTACCGCGACGAGTGGGGGGTGCCGCATGTGTTTGCGGAGACGCCGCTGGCGCTGGGGTTCGCCTTCGGCTATGCGCAGGCGGAGGACCATCTGGAGCCGATGCTGCTGGCGTACCGCATGGCGAACGGGCGGCTGGCCGCGGTGCTCGGTCCCGCCTACGCCCCGTCCGATGAGTTCTCGCTCCGGATGGGGCATGCCCGCATTGCTGAGGCGGCCTGGCCGACGGCCGATCCCGTCACGCGCGACCTGTGCGAGGGCTTTGCCCTGGGCGTGAACGCCTTTCTGGTGGACCGCCCCGACAAGACGCCCGCCTGGGCGGACGGGGTGCAGCCGAAGGACATTCTCGCGCTCTGGCACGCCTTTCTCATGAGCTTCGCGCCGCTGGACCTCCCCGGGGTGTACCGGAACGCCCCCGCCATGGAGACGGGCAACTGCTGGGCCCTCGCCCCGTCCCGCACGGAGGAAAACAAGGCCACCCTGGTGATCAATCCGCACCATTATTATGAGGGGCCTTTTCAGTGGTTCG
Source organism: Candidatus Hydrogenedentota bacterium (assembly GCA_012730045.1). Classification (NCBI taxonomy): domain Bacteria; kingdom Pseudomonadati; phylum Candidatus Hydrogenedentota; species Candidatus Hydrogenedentota bacterium. The sequence continues at coordinate 14,096 of JAAYBR010000116.1, forward strand.
AGGCCCATCTGGTGCTGGACGACCTGAACGTCTACGGCGCGGCCCTGCGCGGGATTCCCGCCGTGGTGCAGGGGTTCAACGCCTCCCTCGGCTGGGGGCTGACCCCGAACTTCCCCGATTTCGCCGACGTGTACGACGAGCAGGCGGCAACGGGCGGCGACGCGGCAAACCCGCGCGACCCCCGCGTCTCCGAGGAGGCCCCGGTGCCCCCGGAGGCGGTGATGCTGCTGGAGTACATGGCGTCGGCCCAGCCGTACTACGTGCGCACGGAGAGCGGGCTAGAAGAGCGCTATGTGCCCACGGCGGCGAGCCCGCGCGGCCCGATCCTGGAGGGGGCGCAGGGCGGGCTCTTTTCCTGGCGGATCGGCGGCTACGGCCTGACGGGCGGCATCCGCCAGCTTGTGGAGATGGGGCGCGCGCGGAACACGGCGCAGTTTCAGGCGGCCCTGGGCATGGCCCAGCTTCCCTGTTTCCATGTGCTGTGCGCGGACCGGGAGGGGAGCCTGTTCTACCTCTACAACGCCCTGACCGGGCTGCGGAAAGAGATTTCCCCCGAACTGCAGGCGCAGATGGGCGTGGGGCCGCTGGTGTACGACCGCCCGCTTCCCATGGGCGTGGATCTGCTCGGCTGGGGCGAACTGGTGGCCCCGGACGCCCTGCCTTCCATCCTTAATCCCCCGTCGGGCTGGCTTCAGGCATCGGGCGGCCCGCCCTGGCTCGCCACGGCCGAGCCCCCCTTCGGCCCGCAAAACTGGCCCGCCTGGCTGGCCCGCGATCCCGACGCCTACCGGGGACGCCGTGTCCGGCAGTTGTTGGGCGTCGGCACCCGGTCGTTCCGGGACAACCAGTCCATGCTCTACGACACGGTGGTGCCCGCCGCCATGGACGCCGTGCCCCTGCTGCTCACGCTGGCGGAGAAGCGCCCTGACCTGGTGCAGTCGGCCCATCCCGACATGGCCGCCGGGCTGGACCTGATGCGCGGGTGGAACTTCACCGCGGACGCCGCCTCCACCGGGATGACCTTCTACCATGTGTGGTGGGCCATGCTCCGGGGGCAGGCGGGGGCCGTGGGCGCGGGGGACGCCGCGCTCTATGCCTGGATCGGGTCCGGATCCCCGGAGGCGCAGGATGCCATGATCCGCGCCGCGGGGGACGCCGCGCGCGTCCTGCAGAACGAGTTTCAGACCCTTTCGGTCCCCTGGGGCGACGTGCACGCGCTGCGGCGCGGCGCCCGCGAGGCCGCCGCGCCCGGGGCCGCCACGGGTGAGCCGGTCCTTCTTCTGTCCGACAGCGCCTATGAGGGCGGAAAATGGCAGGCCGCCTACGGGACCGGGCTTGCCCTCGCGGTGCAGTTTGGGGAGACGCCGGAGGCGGTAAGCGTGTCCCCCTTTGGAAGCTCCGAAGACCCCGACTCCCCCCATTACGCGGACCAGATGGACCTGCTGCTGGAACGGCGCTTCAAGCCGGTCCGCTACGCCACCGAAAGCGTGCTGCGCTATGCCGAATCCGCCACCGGCCTCCGCGTGACGCTGCTGCCCCCGGGGGTCACGGGCTCTCTGACCCTCACCGGGGCCGCCCCCATCCGTGCCCGCGCCGTCACGCGCGTTGAAGCCCCCGCCGCGCTGCCCGAAGGCAAGGCCGCGTTCTCGCTCTATGTCCTGCCCGAGCGCGTGCCGGCGGGCGTGCCGACCGCCGTGGACATTGTGATGCAGCTGGCACCGGAAATGTGCCCAGATGCCGGGTTGGGCGGGCTTTCCCTTTTCGCCCTGGAGGAGGGCATGGACTGGTACCCGCTTCCGGCGCAGGAATGCGACGCCGCGAACCGGCTCTTCCGCGGCAGGCACGACGCGCCCGCGAAAGCCTACGCGCTGGTCGGACCCGCGGAACTTCTTCCCGCGCCTGCCGCGACACCGGAAGACGCGCAGGGGGAGGAGGCGGCGCCACCGCCTTCCGGCGCGCCGCTGGGTCTGGATGTGCTCCTCGGGGACAATCGGCAACTGCAGGGGGACATGGCCCGGCGCACCTTCAAGTTTGAGCGGCATGACCAGACGGACGGAGGGGAAGCGGCCGCGCCCGCGCCCGGGGACGCGGAGGCGGAAGGCCCCTCCGGCGGCCGCGTCTTCAAGATCGAGAACCTCAGCGGCTTCCGAAACACGGGGGATGTCCTGCCCGTGCCGGAGGTGCCCGGATTCCAGTTTGGGCCGGGCGCCCGGAAATCGGATGAGGAGCGCGCCCGGAGGGCCGGGTCCCGCGTGTTCCGGATGGAGCGGCTGGACAAGGTGGAATTGCCCGACGGGACAGGCGTATCTTCTGGAAAACAGGAAACGCCGGAAGTTTCCCCGGACGCAACGGTGGGCGGCGTGGTGCCGGAGAAGGCGCCTCCGGCCTCCGGAGGGGATGGTGCGGCGGCGTCACCGGCTCCGGAGACAAAGGTGCCTTCACCGGACGCGGCGGAGACCAAGGAGAGACCGGCATTGCCGAAGATTCCGGAGGTGGTGCCGGTGGACCCGAACTTTAATTTTGGGCCGGCATACAAGGGGCCGGCTGAAACACAGACGGAGGAGGGGGGCGGAAAGCGGGTTTTCAAGATCGAGCGAAGCCCCAAGACGGAAGAGTAATCCGGGGGGTGCGTTGGCACAGAGAGGCGGTTGGAGCGGGCACAGGATGGGTCCGGCCGCATTTTCAGGGAGAGAGAGCATGGAGTTCGAAATATCCGGCCTGACGGACATCGGCAGGCGCAAACAGAAAAACGAGGACAATTTTGGGGTGTTTCCGGCGGGGGAGGATTCCCCGGAATGGTCCTCCGACGGCGTCTTGCTCGTGGTGGCGGACGGGCTGGGCGGCCATTTCGGGGGAGAGATGGCCTCCAAGCTTGCGGTGTCCCTCGTGGGCGATCTCTTGAAGGGGTGCGGTTCGGGTGACCCCGCCGTCCCCGCAAGGGAAGGAGAGTCCGCCGCCGTCGCCGAAGAGGTCCGGGGATGGGAAGACACGAAGGACTGGCACGTCCTGCTGCGCGAGGCGTTCCGGCGGGCCAACGAAAGCATTTTCAAGACCAACCAGGACTTCGTTGACACCGGCCGGCCCATGGGCACGACCCTGCTCGCCGCCTTCGTGAAGCACGGCACGGCGTGGGTCTGCAACGTGGGGGACTCGCGCGCGTACCATGTGCGCAACGGGGAGATTCTCGCGAAGACCGAGGACCACTCCTGGGTGGACGAACAGGTGAAGCAGGGGCTTATGACCCCCGAGGACGCCGCCAAGGACAAGCGGAAGAACCTTGTCACCCGGTCCATCGGCACGGACCCCGAAGTGGAGGCCGACGTCTACACCTGGAAAGTGCGGTCCGGCGACCTGCTGATGCTCTGCACGGACGGCCTGATCAACATGGTTCCTGACGATGAAATTGCGGCCGTCCTCGCCCGCCCCGAGAGCGCGGAGACGCTTGCGCGGGAGTTGGTGGACTTGGCAAACCGCAACGGGGGGCGGGACAACATCACCGCGGTTGTGGCGTTTATCCGGCCGAGCGCCGCGGGGCGCGCCCTGCGCAGGCTCCGGGAAGCGATGGCCGAGGTGTCCCTGCTCAACGTGGCCGCGCTCTTCGTCTACGGGCTGTTTGCGGCGGCGGCCGGGTACTTCCTGAGGGCGCTGGGCATGTGACGAAAAAGCCCGCGCCGGGGGGGCGCGGGCCTGATTTCTTTATGGTGCCGGAGAAAGGACTTGAACCTTCACGCCCTTGCGAGCACATGGACCTGAACCATGCGTGTCTGCCAATTCCACCACTCCGGCGAAGGCGGGCGTATCTTACCCCAAGACCCGGTTCCGTGTCAATTTTTCACCGGGTCGCCCATGAGGGGACCAGCTCCCTGAAGACCCCCTTGACCGGCACCCCCGCGCGTGCATACTCTGGAGGGGGACAGATGAGAAACACCGGCCGCAGACACCCTGCGGGCGCAGGAGAAGAAGGGTTTATGTGGCGACATCACAGTTATGCGCGTTGCAGATACGACACGCTGCGGAGCGCGCTCGTGACGCGCGCAGGCGACGAACTCAGGATTCTGGTTCATATGGTTGCCGGCCTGTGGCCCGGAAGCAAGGAGGAAAGCATCGCCCTATTGGAGGGGCTGCTGGAGGGGGACGGTCTGAAGCGGTACTACGAGGAGCTGGATGAGCTGTCCCGGATGGCGGTGTCAGTGGTTTCGCATGGGGACGGCCACATGCTTGATCTGGAGAAATTCGTCCTGCGATACGGGGCGGCACCCCAGATGAACCAGGCATTCAACCGCGCCCCCGCAGGGCAGAAGACTTGGCACAGGCTGGATCTTCTATTCACACGGGAGTCCATGCCCGGTGACTTGAAGCGGCGCTTCGCGGCGTTCGTTCCGCCGCCGGTGATTCCGCCCGTTCCCTGCCGGGACAGTCTGCCGGAAACCGTTTCCTGCCCCGGCACAGGGGATGCGCCCGAAGAGCGCCCGTTGCGGGTGTGCGAGACCATGGATGCCGCCGCTCATGACCTGCTGGCCACGCTCCGCCTGATTGACGCCGGAGGGGTGGCGGCCGGCAAAACCACGGGGCGGCCGGCCGTTGCGGGCACGCGGGCCGTCCACAGCGTGCTGCTGGACGGGGATTTCGTGAACAGGATCGAGGCGACGCGGGCGGAGGATTTCATCCGCGCGTTTGCGTGGCCCCTCATCCTGCAGGCTGCGGGCCTTGTCCGCCGCAAGGCGGCCCCGCTTTCCCTGACCAAGGCGGGACGCGAAGCCCTTGCGAAGCCGCCGCACCGGACCATCAAGCGCGCGTGGGAGAGCTGGGCGGACACGGACATCCTGGACGAGTTCACCCGGATTGCGGCCCTCAAGGGGAAGCGCTCCCCGAGATGGGGGGGAAACAGCGCCCCGGCCGGCCGTAAACGCGTCACGGAGGCCCTCGCCTTTTGCCCCGTGGGCAAATGGGTCGCCTTGGAGGATTTCTTCCGGCACTGCCGGGGGGGCGGGTTCGATTTCCACGTCACCACCGAAACGGCGAAACTCTACATAACAGACTCCGCGCATGGTTGCCTTGGGTACGGGCCGGTGAAATGGAGCGTCATCCAGGGCCGGTTTATCATGGCGCTTCTTTGGGAGTACATGGCCACCCTGGGAATGGTGGACATTGCCTGGGTGACGCCGGAGGGTGCCCGGGACGACTTCCGGGACATTCCGGGAGGGTGGACGGTGAACCATCTTTCCCGGTATGACGGCCTGCGCTTCTTCCGGATCACCCGCCTCGGCGCGTATTGCCTGGGCATGGACGCCCACTATGCGCCGCCGGAACAAACGGCCAGCCCGGTCTTCAGCGTCCTGCCGAACCGGGACGTTGTGGTGCAGGACAAGGCTTCGTTCCACGGCGCCGACGCCGTGTTTCTGGGACGGATTGCCTGCCGCACCGGCGACCACGCCTGGGTCCTGGACCCCGCCCGCCTTTTAGCCGCGCTGGAGGCGGGGGTGCTCCCCGGCGAAATCACCGCGTTTCTGGACGGACTGAGTCTGACCCCCGTGCCCGCCACAGTCCGGCGGTTTCTGGACGACCTCTTCCGGCGCGCCTTTCTGGTGAACTCCGAGGGCGTCATGGAGATATACCGGACCTCGGACGAGGCAACGGCCCTGATGATCGCGCACGACTCCGAAGGAAAAAATCTCTGCCAGCCCGCGGGTCCCTGCAGGCTGGCCGTGCTTCCCGAAAACACTGCGGCGTTTCTCCGGGTGCTGCGAAGGCTCGGGCATGTGCTGCCGGCCCGGAGGGACGACGGCTGAGTCTCCCGGGGCCGCCCGCAACGACAAGGAGCCGGACCCTTTCGGGCCCGGCTCCGGAAGCGCGGGGCTGGGGGGCGATCAGGCCCAGGTCATGGCGGTCGGCTTCTCGAAGATGACCGACTGCTTCAGGAAGCTGATCGCCTTTGTGAGGCCCTCCCAGCTCGACATGAGGCTGTCCTCGTGCTCGATGCTGATGGCGCCGTCATAGCCGACCATGCGCAGGGTGGAGAAGAAGTCGTTCCACCACTTAAGGTCGTGGCCGTACCCGCAGGTGCGGAAGATCCACGAGCGGTTGATCTCGTCGCCGTACGGCTTCGCGTCGTTGACGCCGTTCAGCGCGGCGTTCGGCCCGTGGACGACGCAGTCCTTCGCGTGGACGTGGAAGATGGCCTTGCCCAGCGCCTTCACGCCCTCGCAGGGCTCCATCCCCTGCCAGAAGAGGTGGCTGGGGTCGAAGTTGGCGCCGAGGCTGGCGCCGCACGCCTTGCGGAGTTTGAGCAGCGTCTCGGGGTTGTACACCACGAAGCCCGGGTGCATCTCAAACGCGAACTTCACCCCGTGGTCCTTCAGGAACTGCGCCTGCTTGGTCCAGTAGGGGATCACCACCTCGTTCCACTGGTAGTCCAGGATCTCAAGGTAGTCGGGCGGCCATGCGCAGGTCACCCAGTTCGGCTTGGTGGCCTTCTTGTCGGAGCCGGGGCAGCCGGAGAAGCCGTTGACGACCTTCACGCCGAGCATCTCGGCCAGCAGGATCGTCTCCTTCTCCACCTCGGCGTTCGCCTTGGCGAAGGCGGGGTCCGGGTGGATCGGGTTGCCGTGGCAGCTCAGGGCGCTGATTTCAAGCCCCTCGCCCTTGAGGGTGGCCAGCAGCTCGTCGCGCTTGGGCTTCGAGGCGAGCATCTCCTTGCGGGGGCAGTGCGGGTCGCCGGGATAGTTTCCGGTGCCGAGCTCCACTGTCTGGAGGCCGAGGGGGCGGATCAGCTCCAGCACGTCCTTCAGCGGCCTGTCTCCGTACATCGCGGTCAGCATGCCAAGTTTCATCTAACAAGTCCTCCAGTTGTGCGGACGGCGAACGTCCGGGTTGTTTCTCAGACCTTTTCCCACTTCTTCGACGAGGCGGCCTTCTCGACGGCCTCCAGCACGCGCTGGCACTTCACGGCGTCCTCGAAGGTGGGATAGTTGCCCTTCTTGGCCTTCAGGCCGCACAGGAACTCGTACATCTCGTGGACGAAGAGGTGCTCGTAGCCGATGATGTGCCCGCTGGGCCACCAGTTGCCGACGTAGGCGTGGCCGGGGTCGCAAGCCTGCACCTTGCGGAAGCCCTGGAGCGTGCCCGGATCCTTGCGGCTGAAATAGTGGAAGACGTTCATGTCCTCCTGGTTCCACAGCACGGAGCCCTCGCTGCCGTAGATTTCAATCGTGTTGTAGTTGCGGCGGCCGGGGGCGAAGCGGGTGGCCTCAAAGGTGGCCAGCGTGTTCGCGCCCTTGATGCGGCCGAGGTAGATCGCGGCATCGTCCACGTCCACCGTGTCCATCTTGCCGGTGTTCTTCCCGGAGGTGCCGGAGATGCCGCCGACGTTGCTTGAGGGCACCTGGCGCTTCTTGATGAAGGTCTCCAAGGCCGAGGCGACCTCGCACACGTCGCCAACCAGGAAATGGCACAGGTCGGTGATGTGCGCGCCGATGTCGCCCAGCGCGCCGGAGCCGGTGAATTTCTTCTTCAGGCGCCACACCATCGGGAAGTCCGGGTCCACGATCCAGTCCTGCTGGTACGCGGCGCGGAAGTGGAAGATGTGCCCCAGCTCGCCCTTCGTGATCATCTGCTTGATCTTCTGGACGGCCGGCGCGAAGCGGTAGGAGAACCCGCACATGTTGGCGACGCGCGCCTTCTTGACCGCGTCGAGCATGGCCTGCCCCTCGGCCAGGCTGTTCGAGAGCGGCTTCTCGCTTACAATGGCCTTGCCCGCCTTCGCCGCGGCGATGGCCACGGGCGGATGCAGCCAGTTCGGCGTGCAGATGTCCACGATGTCAATGTCGGGGCGGTTGACGACCTCCTCCCAGTTGTTGGAGACCTCCTCCCATCCCCACTTTTCCTTGGCGACGGTCATGTCCTCGCCGGGCGCGCCGCACGCGACCTTCATCACCGGGGTGTAGGGCGGGTCGAAGAACATCCCGACCTTCCGCCAGCCGTTGCTGTGGGTCTTGCCCATGAACGCGGCGCCGATCATTGCCACATTGACGGTTTTCTTGGCCATGTTTCTCCCTCCTGGTTGAGTTGTTGACGGCCGTCTGTTTCCTCGGGGGCGGCCCGCCGGACCCTGTCCGGCCGGAGTCCCCCGGTCAATCACGACAAAACACGCAGACAAGAGTAGCCGACTTTTTCACAAGAGTCAACTGTTTGCCCCCCTTTCTTTTCGGCCGCCGGTCAGCGGGACGCCAAGTCGCCGTAGGAGCGGTCGCGGTGGACGCGCCGCGCGAGCTCGCTGGCATAGCGCCGTCCCAGCGTGTCCGCATGGGCGCGGGCCCATTCGGTCAGCCGGGTGGCCCCCGCGGGGGGCGCGTCCACGCAGAGCAGGCCCGCCATGAGGCCGCCGATCTCCTCCCGGGTGATGAAAACGTCGCCCACGATCCTGCCGATCACCAGTCCGGCGAGGTGTCCCAGCGCCGGGGACAGGCGGAGGACAGGCCTGCGGACCCCGATGGCGGCGCCCACCGCCTCCACCAGTTCCCGGTAGGTGAAGGTCTCCGGGCCGATCGCCTCGACCGTGCCGTTCTCGTCAGACTCCCCCAGCGCCACCGCGCAGTCCGCAAAATCCTCCACGTGGATCGGCTGGATCCGGTACTTCCCGTCGCCGAAGACGCCGAACACGGGAAAGCGGCGCAGCGCCCAGGCAATGTTGTTCACGAGGATGTCCTCATGCCCGAAGAGCACCGCCGGACGCAGGATGCCGTGTGACAGGCCGGACTCCCCCAGGGCGCGCTCCAGCACGGCCTTCCCCCGGAAGTACTCAAAGGGGGAGTCCTCGGAGGGATTGGTGATGCTCACATGGACAATCCGGCGCACTCCCGCCCTGCGGGCGGCGTCGAAAAGCGCGAGGGTGTTGCGCACGGCGTCCGCGTGCGAAAAGAGCGGGTGATTAAACCGCACCCAGTAGGTGTTGTACAGCACCGACACCCCCTCCAGCGAACGCGCCAGCGCGCCGGGGTTGGCGAAGTCGAGGGGCCGCACTGCCAGGGCGTCTCCGAAGGGGTGCGGGCGTCCGGGGGAGTTGGTCAGCGTCACCACGCGCAGCCCCCGGTCCAGCAGCCGCCGGGCAATGTATTTGCCAGAGTATCCGAAGGCTCCCGTCACCGCGTGCGTTTCCATGAAGCAGTCTCCCTGGCCCGCCTCCGGGCCTGTGCGGCCTCTGTGGGTGGACCAGAAGGACGCTGCGGAGGTTTCGCGGAGGGCGTCCCGGACCGCGCGTGCGGAAGTTTTCGCCCGCGCGCCCGGCGTGCTATACTTCCGCCCGTTCCTGAGAGGCTGTCCGTTCCCGAGTTGACAAGCATGGGGGACGGGCGTGAAAATGGGTCCCGAACACCGGAACCGTGAAGCTTTGAGGAAGACTGGTTTCCTGGATTGCGCGGTGGGAGAAACGACGGCATGGCAGTCAGAGTGATTTACCTGGTGCGCCACGCGCATCATGATGTGGACAATCCAACGGGGTCGGAACTGGGAGGCAGTCTCACGCAGATGGGGCTGAAGCAGGCGGAGCTGACGGCGAAAGCGCTTGCGCAGCGGCCCATCTCCTCGATCCATTGCAGCTCCCTCAACCGCGCCGAGGAAACGGCCCGCATCGTCTCGCGCGAGGTGCCGGGCCTCATGATCCAGTCCACGGACCTCCTGTGGGAGGCCATCCCCTCCATGACCCCCAAGCTCCAGATCGAGATGCCGCACTACACCAGCCAGCAGGTGATTCAGGACCGGCAGCGCGCCGAGGTCGCCTTCCGGAAATACTTCAAGGTCGCCAAGCGCGGCGACAAACACGATGTCATCGTGTGCCACGGGAACCTCATCCGCTACTTTGTGACCCTCGTGCTGAAGGCGGAGCTGGAAAGCTGGATGCGCATGGACATCTGCAACTGCGGCGTCACGCAGGTGCTGGTGCAGCCCGAGGGGGACATGGCGGTCCTCTGCCACAACGACTGGTCCCACCTGCCGCGCGAACTGCGCACCTCCACGCTGCGCCCCGTCTGACGCCGCCTCAGAGCAGCGACGTCTGGCCCGCGTCCCCCGCCGGCGGCGTCATGCCGAAGTGCCTGAACGCCAGCGGCGTCGCCACCCGCCCCGCCGGAGTGCGCTTCAGGAACCCGATCTGGATCAGGTACGGCTCGTGCACCTCCTCCAGCGTCTGGCGCTCCTCGCCCACCGCCACGGCCAGGGAGGACAAACCGACCGGTCCCCCGGAGAACTTGCGGATCACCGTGTCCAGAATCGCCCGGTCCATGTCGTCCAGCCCGAGCGGGTCAATGCGCAGCAGGTCCAGCGCCGCGTCGGCGACCTCGCGCGTGATCGTTCCGTCCCCCTTGACCTGGGCGAAGTCGCGCACCCGCCGCAGCAGCCGGTTGGCCACCCGCGCCGTGCCCCGCGACCGGGAGGCGATCTCCAGGCTGCCGTTGTCGGTGACGGGCACCGACAGGATGCGCGCGGAGCGCTCGATGATGCGCACCAGCTCGGCCGGCGAATACAGGTCGAAGCGGCACACGTCGCCGAAGCGCGCGCGGAGGGGCGGCGTGAGCAGGCCCGCCCGTGTGGTGGCCCCGATGAGCGTGAAGGGCTTCAGCCCGATCTTCATGGACCGCGCCGTGGGCCCCTTCCCCAGCATGATGTCCACCTCGAAGTCCTCCATGGCGGAGTACAGCGTCTCCTCCACGGCGTGGTTCAGCCGGTGGATCTCGTCAATGAAGAGAATGTCGAAGGACTCGAGACTGGTCAGAATGGCCGAGAGGTCGGCCTGGCGCTCGATGACCGGGCCGGAGGACTGCTTGATGTCCACGCCCATCTCGTTCGCGAGGATCCGGGCGAGGGTGGTCTTCCCCAGGCCCGGAGGGCCGCTCAGCAGCAGGTGGTCCAGGGGCTCGCTCCGCTGTTTCGCCGCCTGGATGGCGATCCGCAGCTTGTCCTTGATCGGCTCCTGTCCGGGAAAGTCCGTCAGTTTTGCCGGGCGTATCTGCTCGTCAAAACTCCGGTCGTCCTCGACGGGCTCGGGGTTTACCAGGTCCGCGTTTGCCATGGGTCATTTCCTCGCAAGGGTTCTCAGGGCCGCGCGCACCACCTCCTCGTCCGGTGCGCCGGCGCCCAGATTGGCCCGCGCTGCCGCCACGGCCTTCTTCGCCTCCGGGGGCGTGCAGCCGAGGGAGACCAGGGCCTCGTAGGCGTCGTCGCCCTCGGGGGCTTCGTCCGCCTTGGCTTCGCCGAAGAAGGCCTCCCACTCCGGGCTCTGGCCCATCTTCGTCTTGGTTTCGAGCAGGATGCGCTGCGCCAGCTTCTTGCCGACGCCCTGGGCCTTGGAGATCGCCGTGATGTCGTTTGCCATCACCGCCTCCGCAAAGGGTGCCGGGGGAAGCGCCGAAACAACCGCCAGGGCCACTTTGGGGCCGACCCCGGAGATGCCCAGCAGCATTTCGAACAGGGACTTTTCCTCCTCCCGCAGGAACCCGAAGATCAGGAAGTCGTCCTCCCGGATATGGCAGTGCGTGAGCAGGGTGACCTCCTGCCCCGCGACCACGCGGCGGAGCACCGGTTCCGGCGCATGCACCAGAAAGCCCACCCCGCCCACGTCCAGTGCGATGGCCGTGGCCGTCTTGTGGTGAACCGCGCCGCGCAAAAACGCGAACATGTGGGGGACCTCCTTTTCAAGTCCATACCGTCCATACCGTCCATAACGTCCATAACGTCCATGAACCGAGGACCGCCGGGACGCCTATGGTACGGCTTGGGAGTCCCCCTCCGCAACGCCCCCCGGCACCGTGTATCCGGCTTCGGGCATGGCGATGACGGTGGGCCGGACAATGCCCGCCGCGCGCAGGCGTGCAACGCACAGGTCCAGCCCTTCCTGAAAGGTCCGCGCCGGCGTGGCCCCCAGAAGGGACAGGTCTTCGCCGGACAGCCCCGACACCAGCACGGTGTGCGGGGTCTTCTCCAAAGTGCTCAGCGCCGTCTGGCCGTTGATCTCCGCGCGCTCGCGCAGGCCGGCGATCACGGCGGCCGGACTGCCCAGGGAGAGCCACCGGGCGAACCCGCTGCCGCCCAGCCCTTCGGGGCAGGGGGCGAGGAACAGCACCAGGCCGCCGGGACGGCGGGCCTGCCACGCGTTGTGCAGGGCCTTGTGGCTCTGGAGAAAGTTCGGCGCGCCGCCCGCCGAGGCCACCACGAGGTCGGCGGGTTCGTTCAAGCGAACCCGGTACAGCGCCGCCGCCTGGCGGCAGGCGCCGGCGTGGGCGGCCTCCAGGGACCCCGCATGGACGCCGCACAGGCCGCACTGCCGGTTGAGCACCGTGTTTATGCAGAGATGCACGGGCACCGTCGCCGCCGCCTCCGCCATGTCCTCGGCCACCGGGTTGCCCGCCATGATCCCGGTGCGGACGGCCGGGTTGAGGCGGTCGGAGTCGGGGTCCAGGTTAAGGGAATGGTTGGCCGCGATGGTGGCGCGCCCCGCGATGCCGGGCACCACCGCCTTGCGCCCCCCCCCGTACCCCGCGAAGTAATGCAGGACCACGGTCCCGGTGACGATCAGAAAATCGGTCTCCAGGGCGGCCCGGTTGATCCACACGGGGGTGCCGCGCCGGGTGTTGCCGGTGAAGCGCAGGGAGGCAGCGTCTTCGGCGTTGTGGCAAAGGATTCTTCCGGAAAACTCCCGGTGAACTTCCGCGCCCAGGATGACGTCCAACTCGTCTTCCGTCGGCGCGCGGTGGACGCCGGTGGCCACGAGGAAGGAAATGTCCTCCCGGCGGACGCCGCGCTGTGCAACAGCGTCCAGCAGTGCGGGGAGCAGCAGGTGCATGCCCGTGCGGCGGGTGGCGTCGGAGACAATGATGCGCACGCGCGTCCCGGGGACAAGCGGCGCCAGAGCCGGTCCGTTGAGTCCTGGCGGGGCGTCCAATTGCGCGCGCAGCGCGCCCGCCGGGTCCGGAAGGGCGGGGGCCTCGGCGACAGTGAGCATTTCCAGAAGGGTGAGGTCTTCATGGCATGCGGTCGCCACGCCGTCGCCCCAGGGGAGGGAAAGAAAGACTCCGCTCATGATGCGGCCGTTTGGAGCAGCCGTTGTGCGGCCTCCCGCAGGAGCGCCTCGTCGGACACGGAGAGGGGGTGGGCCAGTGTCACGGGGGCGCGGCCGCCGAGGAAGTCCTCCAGACGGGGCCGCATTCCCCCGGGGTCGCGCGCCATGAGCACGCGCCAGACCACCGCAAGATCGGGAGGTTGGGAGACGCAGGAGAACTGGTCCGGCCGGGCGGCCATTTCATGCAGGGCCTCTGTGATATCGGCGCCGGGCTCGCGTATCAACTCCTTTTCCACGCCCGCCAGACTGGCGGCAATCCGGCGGGTTTCCGCGCGCCCCTCCACGGGGACCGTGACGGGACTGCACAGGGCGAGCAGAGTCTCCTTTCGCTGCGGCGGGGACAGTCTTAGGGCTTTTCGCAGCAGCAGGTCGGAAAGCGTGTCCGCGCTGAAGGCGGGCGCCGGGGAGGAGATATCCTCCCGCACCAGGGCCAGCAGGCGGGGCTCGAGACGGGGGAGGGCGCTGGACACCAGCA